>NZ_SJWV01000809.1:0-255 GCF_004352695.1 Escherichia sp. KCJ4928 | reverse complement strand
CCGGTGCACACTTTGTGCCTGCCGTAGCTGTTTTATCAAGCTGTAAATACTCCCCGGTTGAAAGACGACCGTCAGACCGGACTGTACCACCACTGACTTTTCCGCCTTTGATTTCCCCGGTGGTTGTGATGCCTTTGCCATTAACCGCGCGTATCCACTGGCTGTCTGTCATGGTGAATCCACCACCATGTGTGATATTCATCCATCCCTTATTGTTTCTGGTGATTAGCCAGCCGTCTTCACTCGTAATATCAC
>NZ_SJWV01000808.1:0-255 GCF_004352695.1 Escherichia sp. KCJ4928 | reverse complement strand
CACCACCGCTTCCGCCAGCGCATTACGGACCAGTGCATCAGCAGCCGGACTGGAAAAACGGATCAATTCTTCCGTCAGTACCGCAATGGCCGACACCTTCGCATGACTGAAGGTGATGGATTCAAAATCAAACTTCGTCAGGGGTTTTGCCTTACCCTCACCCACCCAGCCGGCAGCACCGCCCGACACCTGGGCGTGCACACGGATATTGAACGGCACCTGACGAAGTGCAGGGATCCCGCCCTGACCAAATCG
>NZ_SJWV01000807.1:0-255 GCF_004352695.1 Escherichia sp. KCJ4928 | reverse complement strand
CGAGAACCAGCAGGGCTGACAGTTTTTTGCCGGACTTTGCGGCTGTGTCCTGTTCTGCGCTCATGATTTACTCCAGTTCAGGGGTGACGTGAATGGACTGACCATTCACGGAGAAGGTGAGTAAGGGTGTCACCGGCAGTTTCCACAGACGCGTACCGTCAGCAGATGCCAGCGTCTGTTCAAATTCATCCCGCAGCATGGCCCGCGATCGCACGAGCAGATCATCGCCGTGCTGCCAGATGGTGGTGCCCGGAA
>NZ_SJWV01000806.1:0-255 GCF_004352695.1 Escherichia sp. KCJ4928 | reverse complement strand
GGCGGCAACGATGTATCCACTCGCCCACTGACTGTTTTTTACGTCAGTGGGCCATTGTGTGACAACCACAGTGCTGTAACAGCAACCAGCCTGCTTTACCCAAACTCCAGTCCAGATTTTAACTGAATCGCCATTCACACCCTGACCACGCTGCCCGTACCGGGACGGCTGTTGCCTGCGTGTCGTCTGGCGGCTGAGGAACATATACTATGTACGCAAAATCCTTTCTCGCTCTTGATGGCAACGGACGTCTGA
>NZ_SJWV01000805.1:0-255 GCF_004352695.1 Escherichia sp. KCJ4928 | reverse complement strand
AGGATGCAACCAGTTACATACTGAAGGTGGCGAAAGAAAAAAACGCCAGGAAGGTTGTTAAATCCAAATCAATGGTGACTGAGGAAATTGGCATGAACGCCGTTCTTCAGAAAGCCGGGATACCCGTTATTGAAACAGACCTTGGGGAATACATTCTTCAGCTTGCACACGAACCGCCATCACATGTGGTTGTTCCGGCAATACATAAAGATCGCCATCAAATCCGCAGAGTGTTAAACGAACATCTGGGGTATG
>NZ_SJWV01000804.1:0-255 GCF_004352695.1 Escherichia sp. KCJ4928 | reverse complement strand
GTCTGAATTTTGCGGCGCAGTATCAGGGCAAAAATGAGCGCGATGACCTCCAGAAGGCCAATGGTGATGGGTATGGTTTCTCAGCCAGCTATGAGTTTGATGGTTTTGGTTTTGTGGCTGCGTATACCAAGTCAGATCGTACCAATAAGCAGGTTCAGGGACTGAATGGTAGCAAAACTATTGAAATCAAAGATCCTTTAACTGGGGATGTGACTGAAAAAGAAGTGGTCGTTGATTCCGGCAGCGTTGCAAAAG
>NZ_SJWV01000803.1:0-255 GCF_004352695.1 Escherichia sp. KCJ4928 | reverse complement strand
GCACAGCGGGCAGCGCCCTGAATACGACGGTGGAGACCGTACAGGCGGCGAAATCTGCCGGAAACAGCCGGCTTGAAGCCCTGCAGGGGGTGAAGGCCGCGCTCTCGGGGGCTCAGGCCGTGCAGGCTGGACGACTGGCAGACGCGCAGGGCGCCGATGCCGGAAATAATAACACGGTGGGCATCAGCCTCTCTTACGGCAGCCAGTCTTCGAAATCAGAACAGCAGTCAGAGCAGACGGTGGCGAAGGGCAGTA
>NZ_SJWV01000802.1:0-255 GCF_004352695.1 Escherichia sp. KCJ4928 | reverse complement strand
GGTTAATCAGGCCCGCATCCTGCTGAAAAACAACCCACACGAAAACGACTGATGTTATCGCCGCCTTCGGGCGGCGATTCAGGGAGACCATTAATCATGAACAAAACGCTGAATGCACTGGTTTGTCGCCACGCCCGTAACCTGCTGCTGGCGCAGGGCTGGCCGGAAGAGACGGATATTGAACAACTGAATCCGCACTATCCGGGCTGGATCAGCATTTATGTGCGACTGGATGTATCCCGGCTGGCGACGTTA
>NZ_SJWV01000801.1:0-255 GCF_004352695.1 Escherichia sp. KCJ4928 | reverse complement strand
ATGTATTGGCGGATGACGGATATTGGCGCACCTCCGCAGCTACTGGCAAAATAGCCAGGACTCCACAAAACGCCTTTGTAGTAATACCTGACTGCAATATCTGGTCGATCTCGTCGCAGTCACCTACCCGATACGCCTTTGAGGCTGTTTACCAGACTGGATATCGCCAGTTTGGGAGGATAGTTAATTAACAAATGGACGTGATCTGGTTCGCCATCCATTTAAACCAGTTCAGCTTCAAAATCAGCACATACA
>NZ_SJWV01000800.1:0-255 GCF_004352695.1 Escherichia sp. KCJ4928 | reverse complement strand
CTGCCTCTGATCTGGCTGTTATCTGACATATCATTTTCGCATGAGGAAATGCATGTTTAACAAAAATAAAACGCATATCGAAAACAAAGCCTTTATGGTGGAACCGTTCCGGGATCCGACAGCTAACGAATGTAATGTCGTGATAGCAAACGATATTTGTATCCGGGTAGCACTGTCACCCTCTGAGGTGCTCCAGCCATTCAGCAAAAACACGAACCAGTAAATCCTCCCCACAACGCTTTCTTCTTTCACTGC
>NZ_SJWV01000007.1:0-61981 GCF_004352695.1 Escherichia sp. KCJ4928 | reverse complement strand
GTTAACAAAATACAGGTTGCGTTAACAACCAAGTTGAAATGATTTAATTTCTTAAATGTACGACCAGGTCCAGGGTGACAACATGAAAAACAAATTGTTATTTATGATGTTAACAATACTGGGTGCGCCTGGGATTGCAGCCGCAGCAGGTTATGATTTAGCTAATTCAGAATATAACTTCGC
The DNA here is from genome assembly GCF_004352695.1 of Escherichia sp. KCJ4928. Classification (NCBI taxonomy): domain Bacteria; kingdom Pseudomonadati; phylum Pseudomonadota; class Gammaproteobacteria; order Enterobacterales; family Enterobacteriaceae; genus Escherichia; species Escherichia sp. KCJ4928. The sequence continues at coordinate 61,798 of NZ_SJWV01000007.1, read as the reverse complement.
GGTAAATGAATTGAGTAAGTCTTCATTTAATCAGGCAGCCATAATTGGTCAAGCTGGGACGAATAATAGTGCTCAGTTACGGCAGGGAGGCTCAAAACTTTTGGCGGTTGTTGCGCAAGAAGGTAGTAGCAACCGGGCAAAGATTGACCAGACAGGAGATTATAACCTTGCATATATTGATCAGGCGGGCAGTGCCAACGATGCCAGTATTTCGCAAGGTGCTTATGGTAATACTGCGATGATTATCCAGAAAGGTTCTGGTAATAAAGCAAATATTACACAGTATGGTACTCAAAAAACGGCAATTGTAGTGCAGAGACAGTCGCAAATGGCTATTCGCGTGACACAACGTTAATTTCCATTCGACTTTTAAATCAATCCGATGGGGGTTTTACATGAAACTTTTAAAAGTAGCAGCAATTGCAGCAATCGTATTCTCCGGTAGCGCTCTGGCAGGTGTTGTTCCTCAGTACGGCGGCGGCGGTAACCACGGTGGTGGCGGTAATAATAGCGGCCCAAATTCAGAGCTGAACATTTACCAGTACGGTGGCGGTAACTCTGCACTTGCTCTGCAAACTGATGCCCGTAACTCTGACTTGACTATTACCCAGCATGGCGGTGGTAATGGTGCAGATGTAGGTCAGGGCTCAGATGACAGCTCAATCGATCTGACCCAACGTGGCTTCGGTAACAGCGCCACTCTTGATCAGTGGAACGGCAAAAATTCTGAAATGACTGTTAAACAGTTCGGTGGTGGCAACGGTGCTGCAGTTGACCAGACTGCATCTAACTCCTCCGTCAACGTGACTCAGGTTGGCTTTGGTAACAACGCGACCGCTCATCAGTACTAATACATCATTTGTATTACAGAAACAGGGCGCAAGCCCTGTTTTTTTTCGGGAGAAGAATATGAATGCGTTATTACTCCTTGCGGCACTTTCCAGCCAGATAACCTTTAATACGACCCAGCAAGGGGATGTGTATACCATTATTCCTGAAGTCACTCTTACTCAATCTTGTCTGTGCAGAGTACAAATATTGTCCCTGCGCGAAGGCAGTTCAGGGCAAAGTCAGACGAAGCAAGAAAAGACCCTCTCATTGCCTGCTAATCAACCTATTGCTTTGACGAAGTTGAGTTTAAATATTTCCCCGGAAGATCGGGTGAAAATAGTTGTTACTGTTTCTGATGGACAGTCACTTCATTTATCACAACAATGGCCGCCCTCTTCAGAAAAGTCTTAATTTGTTGAAATATCGAGCATAAGATGAATCTGGAGAGAATGGTCTGCTGCGAATCAGCCAACCTGAAAGTATGGATAACACAACCCTCAAGGATGACTAATCATTGAGGAAATAGAATAAATGTTCAGACCTTTTTTAAACTCTCTTATGCTCGGCAGTTTGCTTTTTCCTTTTATTGCCATCGCAGGAAGCACCGCGCAAGGGGGGGTGATCCATTTTTATGGCCAAATTGTGGAACCGGCATGTGACGTCAGCACCCAGTCATCACCCGTAGAAATGAACTGCCCACAGAATGGTTCTGTTCCGGGCAAAACCTATTCCAGCAAAGCGTTAATGAGCGGTAATGTTAAAAACGCGCAAATAGCCTCAGTAAAAGTGCAGTATCTTGATAAACAGAAAAAGCTGGCTGTAATGAACATCGAATATAACTAAGTTTCTGAACAACGCACGTTGCTGAGCAGAAAAATGCGATTTAACCAAAAAGCCTGCTGTACACTTAAGAAACAAGAAGGTGTAAGGAGGCGTTATGAAAACGCGTATTCATGTTGTGCAGGGTGATATTACCAAACTGGCCGTTGATGTGATTGTGAATGCGGCTAATCCGTCATTAATGGGAGGCGGCGGCGTCGATGGGGCCATTCATCGCGCAGCGGGTCCGGCCCTGCTGGATGCCTGTTTAAAAGTCAGGCAACAGCAGGGCGATTGCCCTACGGGGCATGCCGTTATTACGCTTGCAGGCGCTCTTCCCGCTAAAGCCGTAGTGCACACCGTCGGGCCAGTCTGGCGTGGTGGTGAACAAAACGAAGACCAGCTTTTGCAGGATGCCTATCTCAATAGCCTACGACTGGTGGCGGCAAACAGCTATACGTCAGTGGCTTTTCCTGCAATCAGTACTGGGGTTTATGGTTACCCTCGTGCGGCAGCGGCTGAAATCGCAGTTAAAACCGTTTCAGAATTTATTACCCGTCACGCTTTACCCGAACAGGTATACTTTGTCTGTTATGATGAAGAAAACGCCCACCTCTACGAAAGACTCCTTACCCAACAAGGAGATGAATGATTTGCCCCGGCTGGCGAGCGCGGTGCTGCCACTGTGTTCGCAACATCCCGGTCAGTGTGGTCTTTTCCCTCTGGAGAAAAGTCTGGATGCGTTTGCCGCCCGGTATCGTCTGGCCGAAATGGCAGAGCATACGCTGGATGTTCAGTATTACATCTGGCAGGACGATATGTCGGGTCGGTTACTGTTTTCCGCCCTGTTAGCCGCAGCAAAGCGTGGCGTTCGCGTCCGTTTGTTGCTGGACGACAACAATACGCCCGGACTTGACGACATTTTACGCTTGCTTGACAGCCATCCCCGCATTGAAGTCCGGCTTTTTAATCCTTTCTCGTTTCGCTTGCTGCGTCCGCTTGGTTATATCACCGACTTTTCCCGTCTCAATCGCCGTATGCACAATAAAAGTTTCACTGTCGATGGCGTGGTGACGCTGGTAGGGGGGCGAAATATTGGTGATGCCTATTTTGGGGCAGGGGAAGAGCCACTTTTTTCGGATTTAGATGTTATGGCAATAGGGCCCGTGGTAGAGGACGTTGCCGATGATTTCGCCCGCTACTGGTATTGCAAATCGGTTTCACCCTTACAGCAAGTGCTGGATGTCCCGGAAGGTGAAATGGCGGATCGCATCGAGTTACCCGCCTCCTGGCATAACGATGCTATGACGCATCGTTACTTACGCAAAATGGAATCCAGTCCGTTTATAAATCATCTGGTTGATGGAACGTTGCCGCTTATCTGGGCGAAAACACGTTTATTAAGTGATGATCCGGCGAAAGGGGAGGGCAAGGCAAAACGGCATTCACTGTTACCGCAGCGCCTGTTCGATATCATGGGCTCACCCAGTGAACGCATCGATATTATCTCTTCCTATTTTGTACCGACACGCGCAGGTGTGGCGCAACTCTTACGGATGGTGAGAAAAGGGGTAAAGATTGCGATCCTAACCAATTCTCTTGCCGCTAACGATGTTGCTGTCGTCCATGCCGGATACGCGCGCTGGCGCAAAAAATTGCTCCGCTATGGCGTGGAATTATATGAACTCAAGCCGACGCGTGAACAAAGTAGTACGTTACACGATCGCGGCATAACCGGTAATTCCGGAGCCAGCCTGCATGCTAAAACCTTTAGCATCGATGGTAAAACGGTGTTTATCGGCTCTTTCAATTTCGATCCGCGTTCAACATTGCTCAATACTGAAATGGGCTTCGTGATAGAGAGCGAAACGCTGGCACAGTTAATTGATAAACGCTTTATTCAGAGCCAGTATGATGCGGCCTGGCAGCTCCGTCTGGACAGGTGGGGACGGATCAACTGGGTTGATCGTCATGCAAAGAAAGAGATTATTCTCAAAAAAGAACCCGCCACCAGTTTCTGGAAGCGGGTTATGGTCAGACTGGCGTCGATATTGCCCGTGGAATGGTTATTGTAAATGTGGCTTAACGGGCTGGTGCTTTATCGTTCTCACGCTTAACAACCGGTTTACCAGAGAACAAAAACTTCAGTAACGGGATGCGCAAATGAATTTCATACAGAATTATCGCAATCCCTACTACAAATATCAGGCCACAGAGAAAACCAAGCCAGTTGGAGGTGATGTGCGGTGTAATGTATGCGCCGAAAAACAGCGTTAACGGGTGGTGAACCAGATAGATAAACAGCGATGCGTTAACAAAATAAGTCACCCGCGCTGACTGGAAGTTAAGCAAACGGTGGCCAAAGGAGAAGACCACATTCACCATCCACAGACCGAGGACCATGGTGATCACCGACTCGGTTTCGTACATCCAGGCATCGCCACTGCCATAGCGCTGGTTGAGTAAATAAGCGACAAACGCCAATGCTGCTGCAAGGGTACAGCCACGAGACGGCGTGGTAAACAAGGCTTTAAGATGAGGGAAAATGAAAGCCAGTGCGCCGAGGATAAAGAACGGCAAATAAAACAGCGTTTGCATGACAATAAAATTGAACATGCCATTACTCAGAATGGGCGGATACACAATAAAAATCGTTCTTCTTATTACCGCATAACCGATGCCGAGGCATAAAAAAATCACCGATAGTTTTACCATCGAGAATTTTTTATTCGTTTTATCAGAATTTTCTAAATTATTTCTGATGCGTTTAAATATCCATACGCACAGCGTCGTCATGACCACTAACACCAGTAAAAACCACAGATGTGATATTAATTCCCAGGCCAACGTATTATATTTGTCATACAATGACAGCCCAGGCCAACTTTCCGCTTTCCCTTTGACGTATTGCAGCATAATAAATTGCGGCAATGTCAGTAAGGGGATGGCTGTTAACATCGGGATACCTACACGTTCGACACGTACTTTCCACCATTTTTTCAAGGGATAGCGTAAAAAAAGCATGTAGGAAAAGTAGCCGGATATAACGAAAAATACCTGCATGCGGAACGAGTGGATGAAGTCATTAAAAAGGGTCAGCCACAATGACGGTTCGGCGCTATTCACATGCCATGTATGGCTCGAATAGATTAAAGAAATATGAAAAGGGATCCCTAACAACATCAGCCAGGCGCGGATGGAGTCGAGGAAATATTCACGTTGCGCGGGTACTGGATTCATATATGGTTAACTAATCTCGGATTTTTCGTCTTATCCCTGTCGGGTTATGCCTTTAGGCTTGTTGCCATAGCGACACCGACCTGACCGCGCCAGGCGCAGGCTTCAAGGTTTTTATGCATAGCATCATCGCTACCACTAACCAGAATGGAAGCGTCTGTAAGACGGTTGATAAATAAAATTGCTGGCAAACCCTACACGAAGTCGATGCTTCTGTCTTTAGGAGAAGCACGGAAAGTGAAAACGGTTGCAATCAGGTGCTTAATCCATGAGCCAGCGTGCTGAACGATACCGGGATTCTGTTGTCGGAATGGCTGGTTATCCATTAAAATAGATCGGATCGATATAAGCACACAAAGGGGGAAGTGCTTACTAATTATGAAACATAAACTACAAATGATGAAAATGCGTTGGTTGAGTGCTGCAGTAATGTTAACCCTGTATACATCTTCAAGCTGGGCTTTCAGTATTGATGATGTCGCAAAGCAAGCTCAATCCTTAGCCGGGAAAGGCTATGAGGCGCCCAAAAGCAACTTGCCCTCCGTTTTCCGCGATATGAAATACGCGGACTATCAGCAGATCCAGTTTAATCATGACAAAGCGTACTGGAACAATCTGAAGACCCCATTCAAACTCGAGTTCTACCATCAGGGTATGTACTTCGATACCCCGGTCAAAATAAATGAAGTGACTGCCACCGCAGTCAAACGAATCAAATACAGCCCGGATTATTTCACTTTCGGCGATGTTCAGCATGACAAAGACACGGTAAAAGACCTTGGTTTTGCCGGTTTTAAAGTGCTTTACCCGATCAACAGCAAAGATAAAAACGATGAAATCGTCAGCATGCTCGGGGCCAGCTATTTCCGCGTGATTGGTGCAGGTCAGGTTTATGGCCTTTCTGCCCGCGGCCTGGCAATTGATACCGCCTTGCCATCGGGTGAAGAATTTCCACGCTTCAAAGAGTTCTGGATCGAGCGTCCAAAACCGACTGATAAACGTTTAACCATTTATGCATTGCTTGACTCGCCGCGCGCGACAGGTGCTTACAAATTCGTGGTTATGCCAGGGCGTGACACGGTTGTGGATGTGCAGTCGAAAATCTATCTGCGCGATAAAGTCGGCAAACTGGGGGTTGCACCGTTAACCAGTATGTTCCTGTTTGGGCCGAACCAACCGTCGCCTGCAAATAACTATCGTCCGGAGTTGCACGACTCTAACGGTCTGTCTATCCATGCCGGTAATGGCGAATGGATCTGGCGTCCGTTGAATAACCCGAAACATTTAGCGGTCAGCAGCTTCTCGATGGAGAACCCGCAAGGCTTCGGTCTGTTGCAGCGCGGTCGTGATTTCTCCCGCTTTGAAGATCTCGATGATCGTTACGATCTTCGTCCAAGCGCATGGGTGACTCCGAAAGGGGAGTGGGGTAAAGGCAGCGTTGAGCTGGTGGAAATTCCAACCAACGATGAAACCAACGATAACATCGTCGCTTACTGGACGCCGGATCAGCTGCCGGAGCCGGGTAAAGAGATGAACTTTAAATACACCATCACCTTCAGCCGTGATGAAGACAAACTGCATGCGCCAGATAACGCATGGGTGCAACAAACGCGTCGTTCAACGGGGGATGTGAAGCAGTCGAACCTGATTCGCCAGCCTGACGGTACTATCGCCTTTGTGGTCGATTTTACCGGCGCAGAGATGAAAAAACTGCCAGAGGATACCCCGGTCACAGCGCAAACCAGCATTGGTGATAATGGTGAGATAGTTGAAAGCACGGTGCGCTATAACCCGGTTACCAAAGGCTGGCGTCTGGTGATGCGTGTGAAAGTGAAAGATGCCAAGAAAACCACTGAAATGCGTGCTGCGCTGGTGAATGCCGATCAGACGTTGAGTGAAACCTGGAGCTACCAGTTACCTGCCAATGAATAAGACAACTGAGTACATTGACGCAATGCCCATCGCCGCAAGCGAGAAAGCGGCATTGCCGAAGACTGATATCCGCGCCGTTCATCAGGCGCTGGATGCCGAACACCGCACCTGGGCGCGGGAGGATGATTCCCCGCAAGGCTCGGTAAAGGCGCGTCTGGAACAAGCCTGGCCAGATTCACTTGCTGATGGACAGTTAATTAAAGACGACGAAGGGCGCGATCAGCTGAAGGCGATGCCAGAAGCAAAACGCTCCTCGATGTTTCCCGACCCGTGGCGTACCAACCCGGTAGGCCGTTTCTGGGATCGCCTGCGTGGACGCGATGTCACGCCGCGCTATCTGGCTCGTTTGACCAAAGAAGAGCAGGAGAGCGAGCAAAAGTGGCGTACCGTCGGTACCATCCGCCGTTACATTCTGTTGATCCTGACGCTCGCGCAAACTGTCGTCGCGACCTGGTATATGAAGACCATTCTTCCTTATCAGGGTTGGGCGCTGATTAATCCTATGGATATGGTTGGTCAGGATTTGTGGGTTTCCTTTATGCAGCTTCTGCCTTATATGCTGCAAACCGGTATCCTGATCCTCTTTGCGGTACTGTTCTGTTGGGTGTCCGCCGGATTCTGGACGGCGTTAATGGGCTTCCTGCAACTGCTTATTGGTCGCGATAAATACAGTATATCTGCGTCAACAGTTGGCGATGAACCATTAAACCCGGAGCATCGCACGGCGTTGATCATGCCTATCTGTAACGAAGACGTGAACCGTGTTTTTGCTGGCCTGCGTGCAACGTGGGAATCAGTAAAAGCCACCGGGAATGCCAAACACTTTGATGTCTACATTCTTAGTGACAGTTATAACCCGGATATCTGCGTCGCAGAGCAAAAAGCCTGGATGGAGCTTATCGCTGAAGTCGGTGGCGAAGGTCAGATTTTCTATCGCCGCCGCCGTCGCCGCGTGAAGCGTAAAAGCGGTAATATCGATGACTTCTGCCGTCGCTGGGGCAGCCAGTACAGCTACATGGTGGTGCTGGATGCTGACTCGGTAATGACCGGTGATTGTTTGTGCGGGCTGGTGCGCCTGATGGAAGCCAACCCGAACGCCGGGATCATTCAGTCGTCGCCGAAAGCGTCCGGTATGGATACGCTGTATGCGCGCTGTCAGCAGTTCGCGACCCGCGTGTATGGGCCACTGTTTACAGCCGGTTTGCACTTCTGGCAACTTGGCGAGTCGCACTATTGGGGACATAACGCGATTATCCGCGTGAAACCGTTTATCGAGCACTGCGCACTGGCTCCGCTGCCGGGCGAAGGTTCCTTTGCCGGTTCAATCCTGTCACATGACTTTGTAGAAGCGGCGTTGATGCGCCGTGCAGGTTGGGGGGTCTGGATTGCTTACGATCTCCCGGGTTCTTATGAAGAATTACCGCCTAACTTGCTTGATGAGCTAAAACGTGACCGCCGCTGGTGCCACGGTAACCTGATGAACTTCCGTCTGTTCCTGGTTAAGGGTATGCACCCGGTTCACCGTGCGGTGTTCCTGACGGGCGTGATGTCTTATCTCTCCGCTCCGCTGTGGTTTATGTTCCTCGCGCTCTCTACTGCATTGCAGGTAGTACATGCGTTGACCGAACCGCAATACTTCCTGCAACCACGGCAGTTGTTCCCGGTGTGGCCGCAGTGGCGTCCTGAGCTGGCGATTGCACTTTTTGCTTCGACTATGGTGCTGTTGTTCCTGCCGAAGTTATTGAGCATTTTGCTTATCTGGTGCAAAGGAACGAAAGAATACGGCGGCTTCTGGCGCGTTACATTATCGTTGCTGCTGGAAGTGCTTTTTTCCGTGCTGCTGGCTCCGGTACGCATGCTGTTCCATACGGTCTTCGTTGTCAGCGCGTTCCTTGGCTGGGAAGTGGTGTGGAATTCACCGCAGCGTGATGATGACTCCACTTCCTGGGGTGAAGCGTTCAAACGCCACGGCTCACAGCTGCTGTTAGGGTTAGTGTGGGCTGTTGGGATGGCGTGGCTGGATCTGCGTTTCCTGTTCTGGCTGGCACCGATTGTCTTCTCGTTGATCCTGTCACCGTTTGTTTCGGTGATTTCCAGCCGTGCCACCGTTGGTCTGCGCACCAAACGCTGGAAATTGTTCCTGATCCCGGAAGAGTATTCGCCGCCGCAGGTGCTGGTTGATACCGATCGGTTCCTTGAGATGAATCGTCAACGCTCCCTTGATGATGGCTTTATGCACGCAGTGTTTAACCCGTCATTTAACGCTCTGGCAACCGCAATGGCGACCGCGCGTCACCGCGCCAGTAAGGTGCTGGAAATCGCCCGTGACCGCCACGTTGAACAGGCGCTGAACGAGACGCCAGAGAAGCTGAATCGCGATCGTCGCCTGGTGCTGCTAAGCGATCCAGTGACGATGGCCCGTCTGCATTTCCGCGTCTGGAATTCCCCGGAGAGATATTCTTCATGGGTGAGTTATTACGAAGGGATAAAGCTCAATCCACTGGCATTGCGTAAACCGGATGCGGCTTCGCAATAAAAACGTAGTTGCCTGATGCGCTACGCTTATCAGGCCTACATCGTTCCTGCAATTTATTGATTTTGCAAGATTTTGTGGGTCGGATAAGGCGTTCACGCCGCATCCGGCAAAAACAACGAGCCAATAAAAATACCGGCGTTATGCCGGTATTTTTTTACGAAAGAGGTATCAAATGCGTTTAATTGTGGTGAGCATCATGGTGACCTTGCTGAGTGGCTGTGGCAGCATTATTAGTCGCACTATACCGGGGCAGGGGCATGGCAACCAATATTATCCCGGTGTGCAATGGGATGTGCGTGACTCCGCCTGGCGTTATGTCACGATCCTTGATCTGCCATTCTCTCTGGTTTTTGATACTTTACTGCTGCCGATCGACACTCATCATGGCCCGTATGAGTGATTAACGTTCATCCCACTCATCAGCTGCTGCGCGTCCTTCCTCGGTATCCAGCGGTGGCTCAAGCTGAAATTCCCCCTCGTCCCATTCATGTAATGTATTCTCTTCCTGCCACTCCTGGCGTATCTCTATCTCATCATAGTCGCCATCAAAAACACTTTGCGCGGCTTCACCGCTAAGCATAGGTAAACATTCACCTTCTTCCCCTTCGTCGGCAAAAAACTCAACTTGCCACATGATGTCGCCGTCCTGCAAAACGTATTTTTGGGCATTGAACTGTTGCACATTCGCATCTTCGGCGTCGATGCCGGGGTTGTCTGCAAGAAATTCTTCGCGTGCAGCGTCAATGGCTTCTTCAAGCGTTGCGTACATGGTCATCACGATTCTCCCTTTGAGTTGATGAGGTTTCAGGGAAAAGGATAGCTGATTCTCCGCTTTTGCAAGTATGAAAGGCGAAAAATCAGTTCGATACCTGGGGTATTCGACGACGACGTAGACTGTTCCATGAATAGACTGCGTTGAATAACACTACGCCAGCGGTGACGAGAAATACCGCTCTGAAACCGTAGTTCGCTGAAATCGCTGCTCCCATCAATGGTCCGGTAACGTTGCCAATATCACGAAACGATTGGTTATAGCTGAAGATACGCCCGGCGATCTGGTTGCTCGAGTTGTAAACCAACAGTGTCTGTACGGCGGGGAGTAGTGCACCATCGGCGGCACCGAGCAAAAAACGTAAAATCCCAAGTTGCAATGGCGTCTGAACGTAAGACATTGGGATCAACAGCAGTACAGAAAAGATCAGCGCTGTAATCAGGATCTTTTCGGGTCCGATTCGATCGCCAAGTTTGCCGAGTCGTGGTGCGCTTAGCAGAGCCGCCACGCCTGGCACCGAGGCGATCATGCCACTGATAAAGGCGACGTTACTGACGTTACCCGCCAGTTCGCGGACATACAGCGTCAGAATGGGGGCAATTGAGCCTGTCGCCACCTGGATGATTAACGTGGTGACAAACAGGCTGAGTACCAGTTTCGGGTTTTTAAGTGATGTCACCACTTCCCGCATGTGCAGCATCTCTTTTTTGCTGACCGGCTGGAATTTTTCTCTGATGCAGAACAGGGTGACGAAAAAGCAGAGTATGAGCACACTGGCGGTAATAAAGAATACCGGACGTAAGCCGTAGCTATCGGCGAGCAGGCCGCCAGCCATTGGGCCGAGCAACGCACCACTAACGCCGCCTGTGGAGAGCGTACCCAGCGCCCAGCCGCTTTTATTACGCGGTACTTGTGTGGCGATAAGAGCATTAGCGTTGGGGACAAATCCGCCAAGTAACCCAAGAAGCGCCCGTAGGATCAAAAACTGCCAGATATTTTGTGCCAGTCCCATCAACACCATCACGATGCCCATGCCGAGGGCAGAGCGTAATAGCATGAGTTTTCGGCCTTTACGGTCGGCGAGTCCACCCCAAAACGGTGAGGCGATGGCCGAAAATAAAAATGTAATGCTGAAGACAATACCGGACCACATATTCAGGGCGGAGTGACCGGTAACGCCAAGCTGCTCAACGTAGAGGGGTAAGAAGGGCATTACCAGACTGAAGGCGGCCCCGGTAAGAAAACAGCCTAGCCAGGCGACGATCAGGTTTCGTTTCCAGTTTATAGGGGTGTCATTTTCACAGGGTGACATAGCAATCCGCTGTTGGTGCGCCAGGCGCGGTGAACATAAGAAGAAAAGATAAGCACACTAATTATGCGCCCGACTTCCAGGGGGCGCAATCCAGAGAGCTTTTATCGCTAAATCAGGGGGATTTGCTGTGGTAATGCCGGATGCCATTCTGAAGCATCCGGCATGGGAGATTTAATAGCGTGAAGGAACGCCTTCCGGGCGTGTTTTAAAGCGACGGTGTAACCACATATACTGCTCTGGTGCCATCATGATGCATTTTTCGACCACTTTGTTCATCCACGCGGCGGTAGTTTCGGCATCATCCAGTGGCGGAGAACACTCTGGCGGCAGCATAATCAATTGATACCCTTTGCCATCTGGCTTACGGCGTGGAACGAAGGGCACCAGACATGCGCCGGACATCCGTGCCAGCATCCAGGTTCCGGTCGTGGTCGCAGCCTGCTCAACGGCAAATAACGGGACGAAAACGCTTGAGCGCGGGCCGTAATCATGATCCGGTGCGTACCAGACCACTTCGCCTTTTTTCAGGGCTTTAATCATGCCTTTTAAATCTTTGCGGTCGAGCATCGATTTATTTGAGCGCAAACGGCCCCAGGTTTGTAGCCAGTCAATCAGTGGATTATCGTTCGGGCGGTAAACGCCAATCCCCGGTTCCTGCATACCAAACTGCCGCGCACCCAGCTCCAGTGTCAGAAAATGGATGCCAACTAACAGGATGCCGCGTTTTTGCGCCTGCACGTCACGAATGTGTTCCATGCCGATCACTTCCGTCCAGCGGGCGATTCGGCGGTCCGGCCAGAACCACGCCATGCCGGTTTCCATCAGGCCCATGCCAACGGATTCGAAATTCTTCACCACCATTTTACGGCGTTCTTGTTCGCTCATTTCCGGGAAGCACAGTTCCAGGTTGCGATGCACAATTTTTGCGCGTCGTTTCATAAAACGTAACGCCAGTTCTCCTAATCCACAACCGAGGCGGTAGATAACCGGGTAGGGCAATTGCACGACTAACCAAAGTACGCCAATACCCAACCAGGTTAACCAATAACGCGGATGAAGCAGTGCGGTGGAGAACTTGGGTAGATTCGTCATATCAATCCTGTTTTTCAACCTATTCGGGCAATTGTATGTATTGTCGCATTTTTTCGCCCGCAACCAAAATTTGTGGCTGAAGACTGGGCGAAATTGCCGCGCTTGTAAATAACAAATAATTTTTAATGCGCAAATGTAGCGTAAAATGTGTGGATGTTAATTATCGATAATTGCTATATCATGCCGCGGATTTTTACTTTCCCATCTCGCAGGAACCGTACACCATGCCAGTGTTACACAACCGCATTTCCAACGACGCGCTAAAAGCCAAAATGTTGGCTGAGAGCGAACCGCGAACCACCATTTCGTTTTACAAGTATTTCCACATCGCCGATCCTAAGGCGACCCGTGACGCTTTATATCAGCTGTTTACCGCGCTGAATGTTTTTGGGCGAGTGTATCTGGCGCATGAGGGCATTAACGCGCAAATCAGCGTACCTGCGAGCAATGTTGAAACATTTCGCGCGCAGCTCTATGCCTTCGACCCGGCTTTAGAGGGTTTACGCCTGAATATCGCGTTGGATGATGACGGGAAATCCTTCTGGGTACTGCGCATGAAGGTACGCGATCGCATTGTTGCCGACGGTATTGACGATCCTCACTTTGATGCCAGCAATGTTGGTGAGTATCTGCAAGCGGCGGAAGTGAACGCCATGCTTGACGATCCCGATGCACTATTTATCGACATGCGTAACCACTATGAGTATGAAGTGGGGCACTTTGAAAACGCGCTCGAAATTCCGGCAGATACCTTCCGTGAGCAGCTGCCAAAAGCAGTCGAGATGATGCAGGCACATAAAGATAAAAAAATCGTCATGTACTGCACCGGCGGCATTCGTTGTGAAAAGGCCAGTGCCTGGATGAAACATAACGGATTCAACAAAGTCTGGCATATCGAGGGCGGAATTATTGAATACGCCCGTAAGGCGCGCGAGCAGGGCTTGCCGGTGCGTTTTATTGGCAAAAATTTTGTTTTTGACGAGCGGATGGGCGAACGTATATCGGATGAGATTATCGCGCATTGCCACCAGTGCGGCGCGCCGTGCGACAGCCATACCAACTGTAAAAATGATGGCTGCCACCTGCTGTTTATTCAGTGTCCAGTATGTGCGGAAAAATACAAAGGTTGTTGTAGTGAGATTTGCTGCGAAGAAAGCGCGTTACCGCCAGAAGAACAGCGACGCCGTCGGGCAGGACGTGAAAATGGCAATAAGATCTTTAATAAGTCTCGTGGACGTCTGAATACAACACTGGGCATTCCTGATCCAACGGAATAAATATCATTGCCGGATGCGTGCCATCCGGCAACATTTCACTCTTACTTCTGCTGTACGCCTTCCACTGAAATAATCAGATCCACTTCCTGAGAAGCTGGACCTAAATCTGTCTTGATATTGAAGTCCTTGAGCTTAATTTTGCCTTCGGCCTCGAAGCCTGCACGTTTACCACCCCATGGGTCGTCGCCCTGACCAATTAATTTCGCTTCCAGCGTGACGGGTTTGGTTACGCCATTCAGCGTCAGATCGCCGGTAATATCCAGTTCGTCACCGTCTTTCTTCACGCTGGTGGAGGTGAATGTTGCCTGTGGATATTTTGCGGTATTGAGGAAATCTGCACTGCGAAGATGTTTATCGCGTTCGGCGTGATTAGTATCGACGCTGGTGGTGTTAATTGTCACATTCACTTTATCGGCAGCCGGATTTTTTTCGTCAAAGGTAAAAGTACCGTCGAAATCTTTAAAGGTGCCGTATAACCAGCTATAGCCAAGGTGCTGGATGCGGAAATTAACAAAGGCGTGCTGACCTTCTTTGTCAATTTTGTAATCGGCGGCAACCGCTGAACCGGCAGAGAACATCAGGGACGCGAAGGTTAAACCAAGCAGGCTTTTTTTCATTTTTTATACTCCATAGTCAGATGACGACTTTCCCAGCATGCGCTTCAGAGTGTCGTCTTTATCGATGAAATGATGCTTCAGGGCCATAAATCCGTGCATAACGGACAGTACTACGACGCTCCACGCGAGCCAAAAATGCAGGGCACCGGCAAAGTCTGCCTGTGCGCCAGCGTCGGCAAGGGTCGCGGGGACGTCAAACCAGCCAAAAACGCTGATCGGTTTACCATCGGCAGTTGAGATCAGATAGCCGCTGATGCCGATGGCGAACAGCAATAGGTACAATGCGAGATGTCCAGCCTTTGCGGCAAGACGAGTCATGGGCGAATAACTCGGCAGCGGACCCGGCGGTGGAGATATGACACGCCACAGAACGCGAATAACCAGCCCCATCATTAACAAAATACCGATGCTTTTATGCAGTTCGGGTGCTTTGTGATACCAGCCATCGTAATAACTGAGCGTGACCATCCACAGACCTAAAGCAAACATGCCGTAGACAATAATTGCGCTTAGCCAATGGAAGGCCGCAGATATAACACCATAGCGTTCAGGGGTATTTGTGAATGACATAAGTGCATCCAATGCGAATTTGCGAGAGAAAGAAAATGGCGTGTCGGAGAATGAATTGCAACACAAAAATAACAAATTGAATGATATTTATTTTTATTTCAATAATTTTGAATTAATAATGAAAGAATCTTCATAAGTTTAGTGGGTTCAGCATCAGAGATGTCTGGTGAGTGCTGTAGAAGCAGGAATAATCTCATTCAATTTTTCACGCTAAATGAAAGGGAGATTAAATATTTGTCAGTTTATGTCAGTGCGGAAAACTAAAAATAAAACACATAGATCAGATCCATAATTGCCAACAATCCCCAGAGAAAAAGATAAAGCATCAGATGCTCGCGAATATTATTGATGAGATAGTGCAACAGCCGACGCATTAAATACTCCTGTAAAAACGGCCTCATTCTGGAGGCCGTAATGATGATTATTGGAAGCGGGAAAGCCTGAATGGCGTCAAATCAAAATCGCTTTTTTTGTCTTGCGCAAAATCGGCAGCTATTTCCCCTAAAACTGACGCAAATTTAAAACCGTGCCCACTCAGGCCGGTAATGAGCAGTGTATTATCGTGGCCGGGTAGGGTATCGATAATAAAATCTTCGTCAGGCGAATTATCATAGGTGCAGGCAGCGCCGTACAGGCAGCAACCGATACCCGGCAATACATTGCGCAAGAACGGGAAGGCTTCCGAACCATCGCTGACCACTTCCGCAAACGGAACACGTTCATCCGCTGAATGGATAACCTGGCCTCCGTTATGTTTGCCAATCTTCAACGCGTCGTTTTCTGCCGGAAAACCATAATATTGATCGCCATTGGGCAGTTCACCGGTAAACGCCGGGAATTTATTCTTCACGCTATAGCGGCCATCGGCCTGATACCAGGCAAATACTTTACGTACGGGCTGGACAGGCAGCTCCGGGAGCAGGTCTTTTACCCATGTTCCCGCGCAGACAATCGCTTTTTTCGCCTGATACTCACCGTCAACGGTTTCAATAGTTACGCCATCATCGTCATGACGAATTGCGGTGACCGGGCAGTTGAACAGTTGCGCACAGCCCGCTTCCTTCGCCAGTTGGATCCAGGTTTTAATCGCCAGTTCGCTGCGCAAAAAACCGGAATCAGTCTCAAATAAGCCGATGTAGTTGTCCGGGACGCGTATTTCTGGCCAGCGGGCCATAATCCCTTGCGCATCGAGCTTTTCAACGTTGAGTTGCCACTGTTCGGCGCTGTGGGCGACGTTGGCGAGAAATGCGGAGTCAGCCGGGCCGAGGTTAATGACACCAGAGCGTACAAAAATGGGATCATCTTCGTTGTGGCGGGAAAGTTCATCCCACAGCGTTTGCGCGCGGAGGACCAGCGGGACATACTTTTCGCCTTCACCATAAGCATGGCGAATTAATCGCGTATCGCCATGGTGGCTGCCGTGTTGATGCGGTGGCATATGGGCGTCGGTCATTAGCACGTTTAAACCGGCGCGGGTTGCATAATACCCGGCGGCAGCGCCTACGGAACCGCTGCCAATAATGATGAGATCGTATTTCATTTTTTTCTCTCTGCTCTCATGGTTTAAGCAGAGTAATTAACTGAATGCAGATATACAACCCAGAAATGGTAAAGGCACCGGTGAGGTGCCTTTTGGGTGGATGGTCATGTCATGTTAATGACGCCGATACTCGTTTACCGGGAAATCACCGGATTCAATTTTGGCGATTCCTGCTTCTAATATCGAAATAAATTGTCTGGCAACATCAGTGGTTAACCAGAGCGTCTGACCAACTTCAGTCCCTTCCTGCTCGGACTTATTTGGGGTCTGGTAGTGCAAACGCAACATCAGCGCATCATAGCTATCAACGGTGCTGATGTCCCACCCTACGAGCGGATGAGTCTGAATGACTTCATTATTTTTTTCCATCATGGCCCCCTAATTCGTGTTACTAGACAACGTTATTCGAGGTTCAATGCGTTTTTATCTGAAGCAACTTCAGTATACCAATAAGTAAGGGTATTCACCGAATTTTTAAAGGGGGGAACAGATAAATTTCTGCTTTTAAGATTTATATGAACAATAAAACAGCATGTCATTCATATTTTTTTAGCATATTGTGCAATTATTTTGAGGAAGTGTAGAAATTTTGTACTCAAAATTTGTAAGTAAAATAAAAAAGCCGGGGCGACCCGGCAAAAACAAAAATCACTGCATATTATTCGCTGACAAACCAGTCATCGGCGCTTTCCCACGTTTCCTGGAGAATTTCGCTAATGCGCTGTTTATCTTCTTTTGTTGCGCCAATAACCGATAAATTATTCGCTGCGGCATAACGTACCGATACGTGGCCTTCATTATCAGGAAACGCATACTGAATACGGCGGGAAAGTTCGCCAGCCAGGGCGTCAATAGCCCCAGCTGGCAATGGAGAAGTTTTCGCTATGGTGACTTCAATTCGCATAATAGCCCCCTGTTGAATATACTGGTTATTTATACAGGTAAAATAACCTAATGACAACAGGAAGCTACGATTTTTATTGTTTAACGGACCAGCGTACCGTTTCCCCGGCGAGGAATGGCACCAGGGTGTCATCAGTCAGTGCGATGCTTTCAGCAACCTGTTGCTCTTCACGTACCAGTTCGATGAATGTGTCGTTGACCGGCAAGCCATAGAACTGCGGGCCGTTTACAGAACAGAATGCTTCAAAGTGCTGCAGAGCATTCATCTCTTCAAAGACGGTAGCGTAACTGCCCAGCGCGGTTGGGGCGTTGAAGCAGCCCGCGCAGCCGCAACTGCTCTCTTTGCGATGACGTGCATGTGGCGCAGAATCCGTACCGAGGAATACTCGATTAAAACCGCTGGCGACCAGTTCACGCAATGCCTGTTGGTGAATATTGCGTTTGAGGATGGGTAAACAATACAGGTGCGGACGCACGCCACCAACCAGCATATGGTTGCGGTTAAACATCAGATGCTGCGGAGTGATGGTGGCAGCCAGCCGTTCATTTCCGTCACGGACATAGTCGGCAGCATCTTTGGTGGTGATGTGCTCAAAAACGACTTTCAGCGCAGTCAGGCGCTGGCGCAGAGGTTCCATCACGCTTTCTATAAAGCGCGCTTCACGATCAAAAATGTCGATATCTGCATGTGTCACTTCACCATGCACCAGTAGCGGCATACCGATTTTTTCCATGCGCTCAAGTACCGGCATGATTGCGTCAATTGACGTCACGCCGTGGCTGGAGTTAGTGGTTGCGTTTGCCGGATAAAGTTTTGCAGCGGTGAACACGCCTTCGTTAAATCCGCGCTCCAGCTCATTAGGATCCAGCGAATCTGTTAAATAACAGGTCATCAATGGGGTGAAATTGTGCCCGGCAGGTACGGCATCAAGAATACGCTGGCGATACGCCACGGTAGCCTCAACAGTGGTCACGGGCGGAGCCAGATTGGGCATTACAATAGCCCGTCCATAAATTTCGCTGGTATACGGCACGACAGTTTTTAACATGTCGCCATCGCGGAGGTGAAGGTGCCAGTCGTCTGGGCGGCGGATCTTTAATACCTGGGATGGTGCAGTCATTAATCTCTATGCTCCGGCTGAAGGGATGTTTTTGCCGGACACAAAGGATAAGCGGAAACGTTTTCCTTTGCACGAAAAATAAAGGGCGCGAATGCGCCCTCGTCATTAATCCGTAAACGGAATGACAATTTCGCCTGGCTTCACTTCAATGCCTTTCGCCAGTTTTTTCGCCATTGCTTCGCCCTGACTGCCATCTTCGCGCAGGACGTAAGCAGGTTGCTGGTTAAAGTAATTGCGTAATGCCTGGTTCAAATAGGGAAGCAACGTTTGCATCACCGTTTGCATTTTTTCCGGTTGTACCGTCGCATCGACCACTTCCATCTCTTTCAGGAAGATCGCACCTTTTTCTTTATCAAACACGGGCAGCGCTTTCAGCTTCAGTTTCATGGTCGCTTTCTGACTACCGAACAGGGAGTTCATGTCCAGATTGGCGTCTCCGGTTAGGGTAACCTTATTCGGCTCTTCGCGACCAATTTGGCTGGTCAAGTTTGTCAGAACAATATGGGCGTCAGCCACGCCGGGTAAACCGATATCTTTTGAGAAATTATTATGTTTCGCAAGCGACTGGTTAATTTCTTGTTCGGTGATGGTGTATTGGGTGAGTTGATTACAGCCAACGAGCAGGCCACTGACGATCAATGCAGCGGCAAATAAAAACTTGTTCATGGTAGTCCTCGACATGAAATCTGCGTCAATATCCTGACACAACGCAGCATGTGTCACCAGCGATAAACTCGCCAGCAGAAAAAACTGAAAACGGCGGCAACCCGCGAATACAGGCTGCCGCGGCGGGTCAGGATTAAATCGCCATTGATGATAACAAATTGATTTGTGTCTGTTTCGCCATATTATCGCGGTAATCAGCAACGCGGCTTGGCCAGTTGATTCCGGCTACCAGCGTCAGATTACGCAGTAGCGGAAATAGCTGAATATCATCTTCCGAAAGTTCGCCATTCACGGCGTTCGGTTTGACGATCAGTTTGTCCAGCGCACGCAAATCATCGCTGATATTCTTAATCAGACCGTCAGAGTGGGCCAGCAGGTCGGCTAAATTACCCGCGCTGGCCTCTTTCTTGTCGACGAAATATTTGCGCGCGGCGGGAGTAGAAAACTCATCAAATGCCGATTTGGCAAAACGCGGCAACAGCAGTTTGTTTGCGTAGCCATTGACCTTGCGCAGCCACTCTTCAATGGCAGGGGAACGTTTGCCGGTCAGTAACGGTTTGCCGTCGAGTTTATCGACATAGTGAACGATGTCCATGCTTTCTGGCATATAGCGGCTGTCATCTTTTTGCAGAATGGGAACCTGTTTTTGACCGACCATCCGGGTGGGTGTTTCTGCGTCGTCGTTGAGCAGAACATGTAATTCGACGGGGATATTTTTCAGGCCGAAAATCATGCGGGCTTTGAGGCAGTAAGGGCAGTGATCGTAAATGTATAGCTTCACGTGACTCCTCCATTTGGCTGTCAGTTCACTTTCAGTATGGAGGAGTCAGGGGGGAGTATCAAATCAGGCGTCGCGTTCAAGCAAACGACGCGCGGCGCGTTTCTGGCTAAACTGCCAACCCAGCGCAAGGAAAGTGAAGATGCCAATAATGCCCAGCATCATCCACGGAAGCTCTGGCTGGTGCGCCGATTTGCCCAGGTCAAACAGCCAGCCACCACCGATATAACCAATAGCGCCGCCAATCGCCAGACCCAGACGGCTAAACCCCATATAGCTGCCGCGAGCTCTTGCGTCCGCCAGCGAAGCACTTAAGGTTTCACGCGCAGGCTCGGCAATGATCGACCCGATATAAAACAGACAAATCAGGGTGAAAAGTTGTTGCAGGCCGCTGACCATGCCCACCGGCATCATGCTTAATGACATTATCAACAGCCCAGCCATCAACCGGTGTTCCAGACGAAAATGCTTTTCACTCCAGCGGGCGATAGGGTAGAGCAACGTTAACGACAGACACGCTTCAATGGCATACATCCATTTAACGGCAGAGGGTGCGCCAGCCACGTCGTTGACCATAATTGGCAGCATCAGCATCACTTGTACAGCCAGCATGTAGTAACCCGCCAGCGTCAGGACATAGGTGACAAAACGCTTGTCACGCATCACGCGGGTCATGCCTTCGCGAACGGGCGTGTGTACGGTGGAGAGTTTCCATGCCGGTAACAACCACGCATTGAACGCCGCACACAGCACAAACAAAACGGCCCCTGTGGCGCAGACCAGGCGAAAGTCGTATTGCAACAGCCAGCTCCCCAACAATGCGCCAATGACCGCACCGGCACTGTCCTGCATCATCAACAGCGAGAAAAAACGACCACGTTGTTGTGGACGGATTAGTTTCACCACCAGCGCCGAACGCGGCGGATCAAACAACGTGCCGCCGAGTCCCGAGAGCAGGCATGAAAACCACAATAGCCACGGTTCGTGGGCGATACCCATTGTGGCGAATCCGGCGGCGCGCATCAGCATACCGGTAACAATCATCGGTTTGGCACCAAAGCGGTCGGCAATTGCGCCGCCGAAAATACCCAGACCTTGCTGAATAAACTGGCGTAGACCGAGAGCAATACCGACCATGACGGCGGCCCAGCCCATTTGATCAACGAAGCGGATAGAGATCAGCGGGAAGACAACAAAGAACCCCAGCACGACCAGCATATTATCGATGAGCAGGAAATATTTACCCAGGTTCCTCGCCTGCGATACGCGGGACATTTCCCCTCCCGGGAAATAAAAGATGAGCACTTTCTATTCTGCATTGCCGCTAAGACTTTTCCCATCACTTCGGGGACAATATTTTTTTATCAAAACGTCGCTTTGATAGAGAGTTTTTATCAAATATGTGAATAATGCAGAAAATGGCATTTTGGACTTTTCACAGGGTCTGGTTGCGCAGGTATAGTAATACTTACAGCGTATTAAAGACGTTACGGGAAGGAGTAGGTATAGAATGTTTGGCTATCGCAGTAACGTGCCAAAAGTGCGCTTAACCACAGACCGACTGGTCGTGCGTCTGGTGCATGATCGTGATGCCTGGCGTCTTGCGGATTATTACGCAGAGAATCGCCATTTCCTCAAGCCCTGGGAGCCAGTGCGCGACGAAAGCCACTGTTATCCATCAGGCTGGCAGGCCAGGCTGGGGATGATTAACGAATTTCATAAACAAGGTTCAGCTTTCTACTTTGGCTTATTCGACCCGGACGAAAAAGAGATTATTGGCGTTGCCAATTTTTCCAATGTTGTTCGTGGCTCTTTTCATGCCTGCTATCTCGGTTATTCGATTGGGCAAAAATGGCAGGGCAAAGGACTCATGTTTGAAGCCCTGACCGCAGCCATTCGTTATATGCAGCGCACCCAACATATTCATCGCATTATGGCTAATTATATGCCGCACAATAAACGCAGCGGTGATTTACTGGCGCGACTGGGTTTTGAAAAAGAAGGCTATGCGAAAGACTATCTGTTGATTGATGGACAATGGCGCGATCACGTACTGACGGCATTAACTACCCCAGACTGGACGCCCGGCCGCTAAGGAGAATCTCATGAAATATCAACTTACTGCCCTTGAAGCTCGCGTGATTGGTTGCTTGCTGGAAAAGCAGGTGACCACGCCGGAGCAATACCCGCTCTCAGTCAATGGTGTAGTCACGGCCTGTAATCAGAAAACGAACCGTGAACCGGTCATGAATCTGAGTGAATCCGAAGTGCAGGAACAGCTGGATAATCTGGTCAAACGTCATTATCTACGCACAGTGAGCGGTTTTGGTAATCGGGTCACCAAATATGAGCAACGTTTTTGTAATTCAGAATTTGGCGATCTGAAACTGAGCGCAGCGGAAGTGGCGTTAATCACCACGTTGTTATTGCGTGGTGCCCAGACGCCAGGTGAACTGCGCAGCCGCGCCGCGCGAATGTATGAATTCAGCGATATGGCGGAAGTGGAGTCGACGCTGGAACAACTGGCAAATCGCGAAGATGGTCCTTTTGTGGTGCGTCTGGCCCGCGAACCGGGTAAACGCGAAAGCCGCTACATGCATCTTTTCAGTGGTGAGGTTGAAGATCAGCCGGCGGTGACGGATATGTCGAACGCGGTTGATGGTGATTTACAGGCCCGCGTCGAAGCCCTGGAAATCGAAGTGGCAGAACTGAAACAGCGTCTTGATTCGTTGCTGGCCCATCTGGGAGATTAAAGTGAAAAAATTACGTATCGGCGTAGTGGGATTAGGTGGCATTGCGCAAAAAGCGTGGTTACCGGTGCTGGCGGCAGCGTCTGACTGGACGTTACAAGGAGCCTGGTCGCCTACGCGCGCGAAAGCCCTGCCAATTTGTGAAAGCTGGCGCATTCCTTATGCCGATTCGTTATCCAGCCTTGCCGCCAGTTGCGATGCGGTTTTTGTGCATTCCAGCACCGCCAGCCACTTTGACGTGGTCAGTACGTTACTCAATGCGGGTGTACATGTCTGTGTCGATAAACCGCTGGCAGAAAATCTGCGCGATGCTGAACGGCTGGTGGAACTGGCGGCGCGTAAAAAACTGACGTTGATGGTCGGTTTTAACCGTCGTTTCGCACCACTCTACGGTGAGTTAAAAACGCAACTCGCTACCGCAGCTTCGCTAAGAATGGATAAACATCGTAGCAATAGTGTCGGGCCACACGATCTTTATTTCACGTTGCTGGATGATTATCTGCATGTGGTGGATACCGCGCTGTGGTTGTCGGGCGGCAAAGCCTCTCTGGATGGCGGTACGCTACTGACTAACGACGCTGGCGAAATGCTGTTTGCCGAGCACCATTTTTCGGCCGGTCCTTTGCAGATCACCACCTGTATGCATCGCCGTGCCGGAAGTCAGCGTGAAACCGTGCAGGCCGTGACTGACGGTGCGCTCATCGACATTACGGATATGCGCGAATGGCGTGAGGAGCGCGGGCAGGGCGTAGTGCATAAACCGATT
Organism: Escherichia sp. KCJ4928; assembly: GCF_004352695.1. Taxonomy (NCBI): domain Bacteria; kingdom Pseudomonadati; phylum Pseudomonadota; class Gammaproteobacteria; order Enterobacterales; family Enterobacteriaceae; genus Escherichia; species Escherichia sp. KCJ4928. The sequence continues at coordinate 38,279 of NZ_SJWV01000007.1, read as the reverse complement.
CCTGGTTGGCAGAGCACTCTTGAACAACGTGGATTTGTCGGCTGTGCGCGGCACTTCATTGAATGTGTGCAAAATCAGACAGTTCCGCAAACCGCCGGCGAACAGGCCGTGCTGGCGCAACGTATCGTTGACAAGATCTGGCGCGATGCGATGAGTGAATAAACCCTGTAACATCTGGCGGTAGCAATTCACCATAATCCAGGTAGACTATTCGCCTCTTTCAGCGCCTGCCTTGCAGGCGTTTTGCCCGTGGGTCTGGATTAGAACACCGATGAATTTATTAAAATCGCTGGCCGCCGTCAGCTCGATGACCATGTTTTCGCGTGTGCTTGGCTTCGCACGAGACGCAATTGTCGCCAGAATCTTTGGCGCAGGGATGGCAACCGACGCCTTTTTCGTCGCTTTTAAACTTCCTAACTTGTTACGCCGTATCTTTGCCGAAGGGGCATTTTCCCAGGCATTTGTACCGATTCTGGCGGAATATAAAAGTAAGCAGGGTGAAGACGCCACGCGGGTCTTTGTCTCTTATGTTTCTGGCCTGCTGACACTCGCGCTGGCGGTTGTGACGGTCGCTGGCATGCTCGCCGCACCGTGGGTGATCATGGTGACCGCGCCAGGCTTCGCTGACACAGCTGACAAATTTGCCCTGACCAGCCAGCTACTAAAGATTACCTTTCCCTATATCTTGCTGATCTCCCTGGCGTCGCTGGTGGGAGCGATTCTGAATACGTGGAACCGCTTCTCGATTCCGGCGTTTGCGCCAACACTGCTTAACATCAGCATGATTGGTTTCGCGCTGTTTGCCGCACCGTACTTTAACCCACCGGTGCTGGCGCTGGCGTGGGCTGTTACGGTCGGCGGCATCCTGCAGCTGGTGTATCAGCTACCGCACCTGAAGAAGATCGGCATGCTGGTCCTGCCGCGCATTAACTTCCACGATGCCGGAGCAATGCGCGTGGTGAAACAGATGGGACCGGCGATCCTTGGCGTCTCTGTGAGCCAGATCTCCTTAATCATCAACACCATTTTTGCCTCGTTTCTTGCTTCCGGTTCGGTGTCTTGGATGTATTACGCCGACCGCTTAATGGAGTTTCCGTCCGGTGTGCTGGGCGTGGCGCTTGGCACCATTTTGCTGCCGTCGCTGTCGAAAAGTTTTGCCAGTGGCAATCATGATGAATACAACCGTTTGATGGACTGGGGGTTGCGTCTTTGTTTCCTGTTGGCGCTGCCGAGTGCGGTTGCGTTGGGCATTCTTTCAGGTCCGTTAACCGTTTCGCTGTTCCAGTACGGTAAATTTACCGCGTTTGATGCGCTGATGACCCAGCGGGCGTTAATTGCCTACTCGGTGGGTTTGATTGGCCTGATTGTAGTGAAAGTGTTGGCTCCTGGCTTTTATTCCCGCCAGGACATTAAAACGCCAGTGAAAATTGCCATCGTTACGCTGATTTTAACGCAATTGATGAACCTGGCGTTTATTGGTCCGTTGAAACATGCCGGGCTGTCACTTTCTATTGGTCTGGCGGCGTGTCTGAATGCTTCGCTGCTTTACTGGCAGTTGCGTAAGCAGAAAATCTTTACTCCGCAACCCGGCTGGATGGCGTTTCTGTTGCGTCTGGTGGTGGCGGTACTGGTGATGTCTGGCGTGCTTTTAGGTATGTTACATATCATGCCGGAGTGGTCATTGGGTACCATGCCCTGGCGCTTACTGCGTTTAATGGCGGTCGTGCTGGCGGGGATTGCCGCGTACTTCGCTGCACTGGCGGTACTGGGCTTCAAAGTTAAAGAATTTGCCCGCCGGACGGTGTAACAATGCATTCCGGCCTGCAGTGCAGGCCGGAGATAATATTCAGATCGAAATCTTTTTACCGCCGCGATGGGTTGTTGAGGTCTGACCGTTCGCCCCATATAGCGTCGGTTCCTGATGCGGTTTCAACATTTCCAGCGCCTGTTGATTGCGCTCAATCTGTCCTTCCAGTAACCAGCCGTTATGTTGATTCATTTGGCGTAGTTGCTGCGTTTTCACAGTAATTTCCTGCCAGCGTTGACTAATATCAACGCTATTTGCTGTATTGGGTTCTTTCTTGCGTAACTGTTCGAGGTAATCCAGCGTCGCCAGCAGTGAGCTTTTTTGTTCTGTAATCCATTGCAACTGGCTGCCGTTGATCTGCCCCATAGAGAGATGTTGCTGCTCTTGAACCATTACCGTTTTGAGATCGTTAAGCACAGCGGACATCTGGTCGAGGATCTCTGCAAGACGTGTCATACGATCAGTTACTCTGCAAGTCTTGCTGCGCTTCGTTGATCAGCGCATCGGCAATTTTGCCGGTGTCCATTTTTAGTTCACCGTTACGAATCGCCAGTTTTAACGCTTCGACACGTTCAAGATTGATATCACTGCTGCCGGGTTGCATCAGTTTTGCTTGCGCGTCGCTTAACGTCACACTGGTGCTGGTGGAGGCGGTTGTTTTTGCCGCCCGGCTGTTCGTTACCGGCGCGTCAGTGGTTTCGCGCGGTTGAACGGTGCTTACAGGCTTCAGAGGCGAAGTGCGATCAATACTCATGGTTTATTCCTCATTGAGGGCGCTTTTATCATGTGTTGCTTATTTATCGGCAAGGGACGGGTAATCTTTAACAGCTTACAGGTTTATAAGAATATTCCCATCTGCATCAACAACGCCGCTGACTACCTGTCCCGATACCATGCGCACCCGCGCATTCTGTGCGACGGCTGCATTGTTCAGCGCCTGACCTTCTGCGTTGGCGCTAAACCCATCACCGCTGGCGATCACATTGACGCGTTGTCCCGCTTTTACCCGCCATGCCTGGCGAAACTGGGTTAACTGGATAGGTTGATCGGGTGATAGATCGCGCAGGCTAATGGCATCAACAAGTTGATTGATATCCAGCACCGTACGCGGTGGCAGGGTATCCAGCCGTCCGCGTTTTAGTTTGACATTGCCAGCTTCCAGCTTTCCTCCCCGCACAATGGGCATCGCGGCAACCACATAATTTCCTGTGGCCTGCACATTAACCTGTAAATATCGTTTGTCGTTACCGCAGCGTGCCAACACATTCACATTGCCCCACAGGCGGGAATTATTGCTCATCGAAAGCAATGGCTGCTCGCATGGCGGTAGTAGATTGGGCGCTGTACGAATAGAAACACGAACCTCATCACTTACCCCCGCGAGTTGGGCGCTAAAAAAGTTGTGCAATTGCGATGTGAGATTGCTCGCCGTACTTAACGGACTGAACAGTATCGCGATGATCGCCACGCTACGTTTTATTGTCAGCATTTTCGCCCCCAGCCATTTCTACAACGTGAATTGTACCTGTCCGCAATGACCATCAACGGCATAAATAGCGACCCATTTTGCGTTTATTCCGCCGATAACGCGCGCGTAAAGGCATTTAAGCTGATGGCAGAATTTTGATACCTGCGGAGGAGATATGCTCGATAAGCTCGACGCCGCCTTACGTTTTCAACAAGAGGCGCTCAATCTGCGCGCCCAGCGTCAGGAAGTGCTGGCAGCAAACATCGCCAATGCCGATACCCCTGGTTATCAGGCGCGCGATATCGATTTTGCCAGTGAACTTAAAAAAGTCATGCAACGTGGACGGGATGCAACCAGTGTGGTTGCACTGACGATGACCTCAACGCAACACATCCCGGCGCAGGCGCTGACGCCTCCTACCGCAGAACTGCAATACCGTATTCCGGACCAGCCTTCGCTTGACGGTAATACCGTCGATATGGATCGCGAACGCACCCAGTTTGCCGATAACAGCCTGCAATACCAGATGAGCCTTAGCGCGTTGAGCGGGCAAATCAAAGGCATGATGAACGTTTTACAGAGCGGAAATTAACGGATGGCACTGCTGAATATTTTTGATATCGCCGGGTCGGCGTTAACTGCCCAGTCCCAGCGCCTGAACGTGGCGGCCAGTAATCTGGCAAATGCTGATAGCGTGACCGGTCCCGATGGACAGCCATATCGGGCAAAACAGGTGGTATTCCAGGTTAACGCTGCACCAGGTGCTGCGACAGGCGGCGTAAAGGTTGCCGATGTTATAGAAAGTCAGGCCCCGGACAAACTGGTTTATGAACCGGGTAATCCGCTGGCGGATGCAAAGGGCTACGTAAAAATGCCGAACGTTGATGTCGTCGGGGAGATGGTTAACACCATGTCGGCGTCACGCAGCTATCAGGCCAATGTTGAAGTGCTCAACACGGTGAAAAGTATGATGCTGAAAACCCTTACGCTCGGTCAATAAAGGAGAAAGCTATGTCCATTGCGGTAACCACCACCGATCCGACAAATACCGGCGTCAGTACCACCAGCAGTAGTTCGCTCACGGGCAGCAACGCCGCAGATTTACAAAGCAGTTTTCTGACTTTGCTGGTGGCGCAGCTGAAAAACCAGGACCCGACCAATCCAATGGAAAACAACGAGCTGACGTCGCAATTGGCACAAATCAGCACGGTCAGCGGGATTGAAAAACTCAATACCACGCTCGGATCTATTTCCGGACAGATTGATAACAGCCAGTCGTTACAGGCCAGTAACCTGATCGGTCACGGCGTGATGATCCCCGGCACAACTGTTCTTGCGGGAACCGGCAGTGAAGAAGGGGCTGTGACCACGACCACGCCGTTTGGTGTTGAGCTGCAACAGGCGGCAGACAAAGTTACGGCCACCATCACCGATAAAAATGGCGCGGTTGTGCGCACCATTGATATTGGTGAACTGACCGCCGGAGTTCACAGTTTCACCTGGGACGGTACGTTGACTGATGGCAGCACTGCGCCGAACGGTTCTTACAATGTAGCGATTAGCGCCAGTAACGGTGGTACACAACTGGTTGCCCAGCCGCTGCAGTTTGCTCTGGTGCAGGGTGTGATCCGCGGCAACAGCGGTAATACGCTGGATCTCGGCACTTACGGCACCACCACCCTCGACGAAGTACGGCAGATAATTTAAGCCTTCACATTTCAGGAGTCAGTCATGGCCTTTTCTCAAGCGGTTAGCGGATTAAACGCTGCCGCCACTAACCTCGATGTTATTGGCAACAATATCGCCAACTCCGCCACCTACGGCTTTAAATCAGGCACGGCCTCTTTTGCCGATATGTTTGCCGGTTCGAAAGTGGGACTGGGGGTAAAAGTTGCCGGTATCACTCAGGACTTTACAGATGGCACGACCACCAACACCGGGCGCGGTCTGGACGTTGCTATCAGCCAGAACGGTTTTTTCCGTCTGGTAGATAGCAACGGTTCGGTGTTCTACAGCCGTAACGGACAATTTAAGCTGGATGAAAACCGTAACCTGGTGAATATGCAAGGTTTACAGCTGACGGGTTACCCGGCAACCGGTACGCCGCCGACTATTCAGCAAGGGGCGAATCCGACTAATATTTCGATCCCGAATACCCTGATGGCAGCGAAAACTACCAACACGGCATCGATGCAGATCAACCTGAATTCCAGCGATCCGCTTCCTACTGTTACGCCATTCAGCGCCAGCAATGCGGATAGCTATAACAAAAAAGGTTCGGTGACTGTTTTCGACAGTCAGGGTAATGCTCATGACATGAGCGTCTACTTTGTGAAGACCGGGGATAATAACTGGCAGGTCTACACCCAGGATAGCAGTGATCCAACAGGTACAGCCGAGCCTGCAATGAAGCTGGTGTTTAATGCCAATGGCGTTCTGACCTCAAATCCAACAGAGAATATTACCACTGGCGCAATTAACGGCGCAGATCCCGCCACGTTTAGCCTGAGCTTCCTCAACTCCATGCAGCAAAATACCGGCGCTAACAATATTGTGGCAACCACCCAGAATGGCTACAAACCGGGCGATCTGGTGAGTTATCAAATCAATGATGACGGTACGGTTGTCGGCAACTATTCCAACGAACAAACACAACTGCTGGGGCAGATTGTACTGGCGAACTTTGCCAACAACGAAGGTCTGGCATCCGAAGGCGACAACGTCTGGTCTGCGACGCAATCTTCTGGCGTGGCGCTGTTGGGGACAGCCGGGACGGGCAACTTTGGCACCCTGACCAACGGTGCGTTGGAAGCGTCCAACGTCGATCTCAGTAAAGAACTGGTCAATATGATCGTTGCCCAGCGTAACTATCAGTCTAACGCCCAGACCATCAAAACCCAGGACCAGATCCTCAACACGCTGGTTAACTTACGCTAATCGCTGACGGGATAGCTCAATGGATCACGCAATTTATACCGCGATGGGAGCAGCCAGCCAGACGCTGAATCAACAGGCGGTAACCGCCAGTAATCTGGCCAATGCCTCAACGCCCGGTTTTCGCGCACAGTTAAACGCCTTGCGTGCAGTGCCGGTGGAAGGGCTTTCACTGCCTACGCGCACGCTGGTAACGGCGTCAACACCGGGTGCAGACATGACGCCCGGCAAGATGGATTACACCTCGCGCCCGCTGGACGTTGCGTTGCAGCAGGATGGCTGGCTGGCCGTGCAGACCGCTGACGGCAGCGAAGGGTATACGCGTAATGGCAGCATTCAGGTTGATCCCACCGGGCAACTGACAATTCAGGGGCATCCGGTGATAGGCGAGGCGGGGCCAATTGCTGTGCCGGAAGGGGCGGAAATCACTATTGCTGCCGATGGCACAATCTCGGCGCTCAATCCGGGCGATCCGGCAAATACGGTTGCGCCAGTGGGGCGTCTGAAACTGGTGAAAGCCACGGGCAGCGAAGTGCAACGCGGTGACGACGGCATTTTTCGTTTAAGCGCAGAAAGCCAGGCCACGCGTGGGCCGATACTGCAGGCAGATCCAACCTTGCGTGTGATGTCGGGGGTTCTGGAAGGCAGTAACGTCAATGCCGTTGCGGCAATGAGCGACATGATTGCCAGCGCGCGGCGTTTTGAAATGCAGATGAAGGTGATCAGCAGCGTCGATGATAACGCAGGCCGTGCCAACCAACTGCTGTCGATGAGTTAATTGAACGATTGATGACATTGCAATAAAAGCGCGCGGACTATTCCCTCGCCCCTTTGGGGAGAGGGTTAGGGTGAGGGGAAATTCACACTGTCGCGTGCTTCTGCTCTGCTTGTCACTAATCCACTACAGGACATTTTATGATCAGTTCATTATGGATCGCCAAAACGGGCCTTGACGCCCAGCAAACCAATATGGACGTCATTGCCAACAACCTGGCAAACGTCAGTACTAACGGTTTTAAGCGTCAGCGCGCGGTGTTTGAAGATCTGCTTTATCAAACCATTCGCCAGCCGGGGGCACAGTCTTCCGAACAAACCACCTTACCCTCCGGATTACAAATCGGCACGGGGGTACGCCCGGTCGCCACTGAACGCTTACACAGCCAGGGAAACCTGTCGCAGACCAACAACAGCAAAGATGTCGCGATTAAAGGGCAGGGCTTTTTCCAGGTGATGTTGCCAGATGGTTCATCAGCCTATACCCGTGACGGCTCTTTCCAGGTGGATCAGAACGGGCAGCTGGTGACGGCTGGTGGTTTTCAGGTGCAGCCAGCGATCACCATTCCGGCGAATGCGTTAAGTATCACCATCGGTCGTGATGGCGTGGTCAGCGTAACCCAACAAGGCCAGGCAGCTCCGGTTCAGGTTGGGCAGCTCAATCTCACCACCTTTATGAATGACACCGGGCTGGAGAGCATTGGCGAAAACCTCTACACCGAAACGCAATCCTCTGGTGCACCGAACGAAAGCACGCCGGGCCTGAACGGCGCGGGACTGCTGTATCAAGGGTATGTTGAAACGTCTAACGTCAACGTGGCGGAAGAACTGGTCAATATGATTCAGGTGCAACGCGCTTACGAAATCAACAGTAAAGCGGTGTCCACCACCGATCAGATGCTGCAAAAACTGACGCAACTCTAAGGCTTAACCGGTGGCAGGTTCACCGGTTTACTGATTTTTGAAGATGATAGCCATGCAAAAAAACGCTGCGCATACTTATGCCATTTCCAGCTTGTTGGTGCTTTCACTAACCGGCTGCGCCTGGATACCCTCCACGCCGCTGGTGCAGGGGGCGACCAGTGCACAACCGGTTCCCGGTCCGACGCCCGTCGCCAACGGTTCTATTTTCCAGTCTGCTCAGCCGATTAACTATGGCTATCAACCGCTGTTTGAAGATCGTCGACCACGCAATATTGGCGATACGCTGACCATCGTGTTGCAGGAGAACGTCAGCGCCAGCAAAAGCTCCTCTGCGAATGCCAGCCGTGACGGTAAAACTAATTTTGGCTTTGATACTGTGCCGCGCTATTTGCAGGGGCTGTTTGGTAACGCTCGTGCCGATGTCGAAGCCTCCGGTGGTAACACGTTCAACGGAAAGGGCGGGGCCAATGCCAGCAATACCTTTAGCGGCACGTTGACGGTGACGGTTGACCAGGTACTGGTCAACGGCAACCTGCATGTGGTGGGTGAAAAACAGATTGCCATTAATCAGGGTACCGAATTTATTCGCTTCTCTGGCGTGGTTAATCCACGCACTATCAGCGGCAGCAATACCGTACCGTCTACTCAGGTGGCGGATGCGCGCATTGAATACGTAGGCAATGGCTACATTAACGAAGCGCAAAATATGGGCTGGTTGCAGCGTTTCTTCCTTAACCTGTCGCCAATGTAAGTGAGGCTGTGGTGATTAAATTTCTCTCTGCATTAATTCTTCTACTGGTCACGACGGCGGCTCAGGCTGAGCGTATTCGCGATCTCACCAGTGTTCAGGGGGTAAGGCAAAACTCACTGATTGGCTATGGTCTGGTGGTGGGGCTGGATGGCACCGGTGACCAGACAACCCAGACGCCGTTTACCACACAAACGCTTAATAACATGCTCTCACAGCTGGGAATTACCGTTCCGACGGGCACCAATATGCAGCTAAAAAACGTCGCTGCGGTAATGGTGACAGCGTCACTTCCTCCGTTTGGACGTCAGGGGCAAACCATCGATGTGGTGGTTTCTTCCATGGGAAATGCCAAAAGCTTGCGTGGAGGTACGTTGTTGATGACGCCGCTTAAGGGCGTTGACAGTCAGGTGTATGCGCTGGCGCAGGGCAATATTCTGGTTGGCGGCGCAGGAGCCTCCGCTGGCGGTAGCAGTGTTCAGGTGAACCAACTGAACGGTGGACGGATCACCAATGGTGCGGTTATTGAACGTGAATTGCCCAGCCAGTTTGGCGTCGGGAATACCCTTAATTTGCAACTTAACGACGAAGATTTCAGCATGGCGCAGCAAATCGCTGACACCATCAACCGCGTGCGTGGATATGGCAGCGCCACCGCGTTAGATGCGCGGACTATTCAGGTGCGCGTACCAAGTGGCAACAGTTCCCAGGTCCGTTTCCTTGCAGATATCCAGAATATGCAGGTTAATGTCACCCCGCAGGACGCTAAAGTAGTGATTAACTCGCGCACCGGTTCGGTGGTGATGAATCGCGAAGTGACCCTCGACAGCTGCGCGGTAGCGCAGGGAAATCTCTCAGTAACAGTCAATCGTCAGGCCAATGTCAGCCAGCCAGATACACCGTTTGGTGGTGGACAGACTGTGGTTACTCCACAAACGCAGATCGATTTACGCCAGAGCGGCGGTTCGCTGCAAAGCGTACGTTCCAGCGCCAGCCTCAATAACGTGGTGCGCGCGCTCAATGCGCTGGGCGCTACGCCGATGGATCTGATGTCTATTTTGCAATCAATGCAAAGTGCGGGATGTCTGCGGGCAAAACTGGAAATCATCTGATGATCAGCGACAGCAAACTACTGGCAAGTGCGGCCTGGGATGCGCAATCACTCAACGAACTAAAGGCGAAAGCGGGCGAAGATCCGGCGGCAAATATCCGTCCGGTGGCCCGCCAGGTGGAAGGGATGTTCGTGCAGATGATGTTGAAAAGCATGCGCGACGCTTTACCAAAAGATGGCCTGTTCAGCAGCGAGCACACTCGTCTGTATACCAGTATGTATGACCAGCAAATTGCCCAACAGATGACGGCGGGCAAAGGTCTGGGGCTTGCAGAGATGATGGTTAAACAGATGACGCCAGAACAACCATTGCCAGAGGAGTCCACGCCAGCAGCACCGATGAAATTCCCGCTCGAAACTGTGGTGCGTTATCAAAATCAGGCGCTTTCGCAGCTGGTGCAAAAGGCCGTGCCACGTAACTACGATGATTCGCTGCCGGGTGACAGTAAAGCATTCCTCGCGCAACTCTCGCTGCCCGCCCAACTGGCAAGCCAGCAAAGCGGTGTGCCACATCATTTGATCCTCGCTCAGGCGGCACTGGAATCTGGTTGGGGGCAACGGCAAATCCGCCGCGAAAACGGCGAGCCGAGCTATAACCTGTTTGGTGTCAAAGCCTCTGGCAACTGGAAAGGGCCAGTTACTGAAATCACCACGACTGAATATGAAAACGGCGAAGCGAAGAAAGTAAAAGCGAAGTTTCGCGTCTACAGCTCGTATCTGGAAGCCTTGTCGGATTACGTTGGGCTGTTAACGCGTAACCCGCGCTACGCCGCCGTGACGACCGCCGCGAGTGCGGAACAGGGGGCGCAGGCCCTACAGGACGCGGGCTATGCCACCGATCCTCACTATGCCCGCAAACTCACCAACATGATTCAGCAGATGAAATCGATAAGCGACAAGGTGAGCAAAACCTACAGTATGAACATTGATAATCTGTTCTGAATAACTCAAGTCCGGCGGGTCGCTGCCGATAATACTCTGTAATTGAAGGCTTATAAGGAACCTCCATGTCCAGCTTGATTAATAACGCCATGAGCGGACTGAACGCGGCCCAGGCGGCGTTAAATACGGCAAGTAATAATATCTCCAGCTATAACGTTGCCGGATATACCCGCCAAACCACTATTATGGCGCAGGCCAATAGCACGTTGGGCGCTGGCGGCTGGGTTGGCAATGGCGTCTACGTTTCTGGTGTGCAGCGTGAGTATGATGCGTTTATTACCAACCAGTTACGTGCTGCGCAGACGCAAAGTAGCGGCCTGACTGCCCGCTATGAGCAGATGTCGAAAATCGACAATATGCTCTCCACCAGTACCTCTTCGCTGGCAACACAGATGCAGGATTTCTTCACCAGCCTGCAAACGCTGGTGAGTAACGCGGAAGACCCGGCAGCGCGCCAGGCGCTGATTGGGAAATCAGAAGGGTTGGTGAATCAGTTTAAAACCACCGATCAATATCTGCGCGACCAGGACAAACAGGTCAATATCGCGATAGGTGCCAGCGTTGATCAGATCAACAATTACGCTAAACAAATCGCCAGCCTGAACGATCAAATCTCCCGCCTGACAGGCGTGGGGGCAGGGGCGTCACCTAACAATCTGCTGGATCAACGCGATCAACTGGTGAGCGAATTAAACCAGATTGTTGGTGTAGAAGTCAGCGTTCAGGATGGCGGCACTTATAACATCACGATGGCCAATGGTTACTCACTGGTTCAGGGAAGTACGGCTCGGCAACTGGCGGCAGTTCCTTCCAGCGCTGACCCTTCTCGTACGACTGTCGCTTACGTTGATGGGACGGCAGGCAATATTGAGATCCCGGAGAAATTGCTGAATACCGGGTCGCTGGGCGGCATTCTGACATTCCGTTCTCAGGATCTGGACCAGACGCGTAATACGCTTGGACAACTGGCGCTGGCATTTGCTGAGGCTTTCAACAGCCAACACAAAGCCGGATTTGATGCCAACGGCGATGCGGGTGAAGATTTCTTTGCTATCGGTAAGCCCGCGGTTCTGCAAAACACGAAAAACAAAGGTAACGTTGCGATCGGTGCCACGGTAACTGATGCCTCCGCGGTACTGGCGACAGATTACAAAATCTCGTTCGATAATAATCAGTGGCAGGTCACCCGCCTTGCCAGCAATACCACTTTTACGGTGACACCAGATGCCAACGGTAAAGTGGCATTTGATGGTCTGGAGTTGACGTTTACAGGAACGCCTGCCGTTAACGACAGCTTCACGCTGAAACCAGTAAGTGACGCCATCGTCAACATGGATGTATTAATCACCGACGAAGCGAAAATAGCGATGGCGAGCGAAGAAGATGCGGGTGATAGCGACAACCGCAACGGTCAGGCCCTGCTGGATCTGCAAAGCAACAGTAAAACGGTGGGCGGAGCGAAATCCTTTAACGACGCTTATGCCTCGTTAGTGAGTGATATCGGTAATAAAACCGCGACGTTGAAAACCAGTAGCACCACGCAAGGTAATGTGGTGACGCAGCTTTCCAATCAGCAGCAGTCGATTTCCGGTGTCAATCTCGATGAGGAGTATGGAAATCTGCAACGTTTTCAGCAGTATTACCTGGCGAATGCGCAGGTTCTGCAGACGGCAAACGCGATTTTTGATGCACTGATTAACATTCGCTAAGGGGAGATAAAATGCGTTTCAGTACCCAGATGATGTACCAGCAAAACATGCGCGGCATCACCAATTCTCAGGCAGAATGGATGAAGTACGGCGAGCAGATGTCGACGGGTAAGCGAGTCGTTAACCCTTCAGACGATCCCATTGCTGCATCACAAGCTGTTGTTCTCTCCCAGGCACAGGCGCAAAACAGCCAGTACACGCTGGCGCGTACTTTCGCCACTCAAAAAGTGTCACTGGAAGAGAGTGTACTTAGCCAGGTCACCACTGCTATCCAGAATGCTCAGGAAAAAATTGTCTACGCCAGCAATGGCACCTTGAGTGACGATGACCGGGCCTCGCTGGCTACGGATATTCAGGGGCTTCGTGACCAGTTGCTGAATCTGGCGAACACCACTGACGGTAATGGGCGCTACATTTTTGCCGGTTATAAAACAGAGACTGCGCCGTTTAGCGAAGAGAAAGGGAAATACGTCGGTGGAGCAGAAAGTATTAAGCAACAGGTCGATGCTTCGCGTTCGATGGTGATAGGGCACACGGGTGACAAAATTTTCGACAGTATTACCAGCAACGCAGTTGCGGAGCCAGACGGTAGCGCTTCTGAAACCAATCTTTTTGCCATGCTGGATAGCGCCATCGCAGCCCTGAAAACGCCGGTCGCGGATAGCGAAGCGGATAAAGAAACCGCCGCTGCGGCGTTAGATAAAACCAACCGCGGACTGAAAAACTCGCTGAACAATGTCCTGACCGTTCGCGCGGAATTAGGCACGCAGCTGAACGAACTGGAGTCGCTGGATTCATTAGGTAGCGATCGCGCTTTAGGGCAAACGCAGCAGATGAGCGATCTGGTTGATGTGGACTGGAATGCAACTATTTCATCTTACATCATGCAGCAAACGGCATTGCAGGCATCGTATAAAGCATTTACCGATATGCAGGGATTGTCGCTCTTCCAGCTCAACAAATAAGCTCGCTTTAAAACATATCATGAAACTGGGTATGTTTTGTCTGCCTGCTCTGGGATCGCCGGGGCGGGCATTTTTTTTGCCTATTTTGCATTGTTGGTTAGCAAGGATACCATTTGATGAATTTTAATATGTTGATTCAAACATGAAATAAAAAAGCCCTGGCAGTTACCAGGGCTTGATTACTTGAGCTAATTATTACTCAACAGGTTGCGGACGTGCAGGAGCGGCAGAGGCATGATGCGTTGCCGTATGACCACCTGCGGCACCTTTGCCTTCGAAGGCAAAAGTAGGGCGCTGCCAGTCACTGTGACGCGGTGCCTCCGGAACATATTCCGGTGCTGGAGCGCGCGTCATTGGCGCGGTAGCGTGGTTATGCTCAACGGTGACCTCAGGTTCGACCGCAGCTACCGTTTCAACTTCTGCTGCGACTTCAGCGACTACTGGCGCGGCAGGTTGAGCAACAACTTCAGGTTCAGCAACTACAACCTCAGCAGTTTCGACAACTTCTTCAATATCTGCCGTCTCTTCCTGCGGTTCAACCACCGGTTCTGCTTGTTCTGCAACTTCCTGGGCTACGGCAACATCAGACTCGGTAATCACCTGCGGCTGTTCAGTTACCGCGGCAGCGATCACTTCAGGATGCGTCGTTTCAACCACTTCCGGTTGCGGTTCGGCAACCTGAACGGGGGCTTCTACGACACCGGCCACTTCTTCAACAACTGGCGCGCTAACAACCGGTTCGATAGCGGCGGCGACAGGGACCTCAGTCACCATCGGCTGCACTTGTACTTCTTCCTGTTCGCGCTGCTCTTCAACCTGTACATCTTGCGGACGTACAATTGGATAGCGGATCCAGACTTTGCCAGAGGCCAGTTCCGGAGACGCGCACGCTACGGTCAACGGCATTGGCGACTGGGTTGGATAACGCTCGTCACGATAGCGACGACGACGCTGACCACTTACGCGCAGGTGACGAGGCGAGCGGCGAGAACGACGCGGCATGCCACCGTTGTCACGGTTATCAGCATTGTTCTCTTCTTGCTGTTCTGGTGCAGTTTGCGCTACGACTGGCAGCGGGACTTTCACCAGTTCTGTGCGTGGAGCTGGCGCTTCCTGAACAATTGGTTCGGCAGCGACAGTTTCTTCAACCACCGGTGCGACTACCGCTTCTTCGGCTACGCTTTGCTCGTAACGCACTTTCTGATTGAGCTGACGCTGTTTACGACGCGGCTGAACCGGACGTACACGTTCTTCCTGTTCGGTTTCCTGAACAGATTGCTCTTCAACATTCAGCGCCTTCGCTTCTTGTTGCGCCTGACGTTTATCATCATTACGGCGGCGGCTACGTTCACGACGCGGCGCTTGCTGCTCGTCGGTGGTACGCGCTTTTTCCGTTACCTCAGCTTGCTGACGGCTCTCACGCGTCTCGGCAGTCTGCTGCTGTGCCTGGCGACGATTACGACGGTTTTCTTCGCGATTATCGCTGCCTTCAGTACGTTCACTACGGGTGTCGCGGCGCTCATTACGGTCACGGCGGTTGTTCTGACGAGGCTTGCGACGATCCTGTTGACGTTCCGGTTTCGCTTCTGCTTTCGGTGCTGGTTGCTCGGTCGGTTTGGTTTCTTCACTACCGCTGAACAGCGCTTTCAGTGCGCCGAAGAAGCGGCTCAACAGCCCTGGTTGTGCAGGAGTTGCTGGTGTTGCCGGTGCAGCTTTCGGTGCTGGGGCTACAACAGGCGCGGCAGGTTCAGCTGGCGTTGGCGCTGGCGGCACATCCGGCATGGCAAAGGTTGCCAGCGCAGGTTGTTCCGGACGCTTACGTTCAGCGAACTCTTCTTCAGACGGCAGCGCCATCGCTTCTTCATGCAGCTTCGGCAGCATGTAGCTTAAGGTTGGGGTTTCTTCCCCTTTACGCACGCGCAGCACGTGGTAGTGCGGGGTTTCCATCTGATCGTTTGGCACAATTACACAGCGCACACCGTCCTGACGAGTTTCAATGGCATTTACCGCAGAACGTTTTTCATTCAGCAGGTAAGAAGCGATTGGCACAGGAACAATGGCGTGAACTTCCTGGGTGTTCTCTTTCAGCGCTTCTTCTTCGATCAGACGCAGAATAGAGAGCGACAGCGATTCGTTGTCACGCACGGTGCCAGTACCAGAACAACGCGGACAAACGTGATGACTGGATTCACCCAGTGATGGGCTAAGGCGCTGACGGGACATTTCCAGCAGGCCAAAGCGAGAAATATGGCTGATTTGAATACGCGCACGGTCCTGACGCACCGCTTCACGCAGACGGTTTTCTACCGCACGCTGGTGGCGTACAGGCGTCATGTCGATGAAGTCGATAACAATCAGGCCGCCGAGGTCACGCAGGCGCAGCTGACGAGCAATCTCATCGGCAGCTTCGAGGTTGGTGTTAAACGCGGTTTCTTCGATATCGCCGCCGCGGGTCGCGCGTGCGGAGTTGATGTCGATGGCCGTTAACGCTTCGGTGCTGTCGATAACAATGGAACCACCGGATGGCAGACGGACTTCACGCTGGAAGGCGGACTCGATCTGCGACTCGATCTGGTAGTGGCTGAACAGCGGGATCTCGCCGGTGTATAGTTTGATTTTGCTGCTGAAATCCGGGCGACCTAATGCAGCGATATGCTGACGTGCCAGTTCGAGCACTTTCGGGTTATCGATAAGGATTTCGCCGATGTCCTGACGTAAGTAATCGCGGAATGCGCGAACGATTACGTTGCTCTCCTGATGAATCAGGAACGGGGCCGGGCGGCTTTCAGCGGCTTTTTTGATGGCTTCCCAGTGTTTCAGACGGAAGCTTAAATCCCATTGCAGCGCCTCAGCAGATTTGCCGACGCCAGCGGTGCGCACGATAAGCCCCATGCCTTCCGGCAGTTCAAGGCTTGCCAGTGCTTCTTTTAATTCGGTACGGTCGTCGCCTTCGATACGGCGAGAAATGCCACCCGCGCGCGGGTTGTTCGGCATCAGAACCAGATAGCTACCCGCCAGACTGATAAAGGTGGTTAATGCCGCGCCTTTGTTGCCGCGCTCTTCTTTATCGATCTGAACAATGACTTCCTGACCTTCACGCAACACATCTTTAATGTTGGGACGACCATGAGCACTGTAGTTAGCAGGGAAATATTCGCGGGCAATTTCTTTTAGTGGGAGGAAACCGTGACGTTCAGCGCCGTAATCAACAAAAGCAGCTTCCAGACTCGGTTCAATGCGGGTGATTTTACCTTTGTAGATGTTTGCCTTTTTCTGCTCGTGCCCTGGACTTTCGATATCCAGGTCATACAGACGCTGCCCATCTACAAGGGCAACGCGCAACTCTTCCTGCTGAGTTGCGTTGATTAACATTCTTTTCATCGTAACTTACTCATTATTCTTACATTGACGACTAAGCTGCGGGCAAAGTAACGCCTTTCCGGGTGTGAACCGATGGCCTCGTGTCTAGTCGCGTCGCCAACCTCACGGTTATCGTCAGCTCAAAGAGGCGCAGAGTGTCGGTTGCCCGTTTTTCATGCGGAAAAACAGCGCAATTATCAAAGAAACAGACTGGGTATTACTCTCCAGAAATATTTCCATCTACCGGTAAGGACTGCAACCCGCAGCCCGCTAACTGCCTGAAAGATCAATACGTCTTACGCCATTGCTGCGTGGATGATCGGTCGGGCAAAATGGGTTATTCCGTAAAATTTCTTGTTTTAACAAGGATGGACACGGAAACGGCCTCATTATTCCACTGCAAGCCTTGTTATAGCAAGATGACTTTTACCATTTATCACCCGCTTACTCACAGTTTTTTCACTTCTTGCTGGTGATTGGTTTAATAACCATCAATAAAGTGATCACGTAGTGAAGTAATAAGGTGTAAAACTAAATATAAGCATAGAAAAATGAGTGGCGCGAATCCTGTTGGCTAATTAGAATCGCCCACCATGAAAACAGAGACTCCATCCGTAAAAATTGTTGCTATCACCGCTGACGAAGCGGGGCAACGTATCGATAACTTTTTGCGTACCCAATTGAAAGGCGTACCAAAAAGTATGATTTACCGTATTTTGCGTAAAGGTGAAGTGCGGGTGAACAAAAAACGTATTAAGCCTGAATATAAACTCGAAGCGGGTGATGAGGTGCGTATCCCACCGGTTCGCGTTGCTGAGCGGGAAGAAGAGGCGGTTTCGCCACATCTGCAAAAGGTGGCGGCGCTGGCGGACGTCATCTTATATGAAGATGATCATATCCTGGTGCTGAATAAACCTTCCGGTACGGCGGTACATGGCGGCAGTGGTTTAAGCTTCGGCGTTATCGAAGGTTTGCGGGCGTTGCGCCCGGAAGCGCGGTTCCTTGAACTGGTTCATCGTCTCGACCGGGACACTTCAGGTGTGTTGCTGGTAGCGAAAAAACGCTCGGCGTTGCGTTCTCTGCATGAGCAATTACGTGAAAAAGGAATGCAAAAAGATTACCTGGCGCTGGTGCGCGGTCAGTGGCAGTCGCATGTGAAGAGCGTTCAAGCGCCGTTATTGAAAAATATTCTGCAAAGCGGCGAACGTATCGTGCGTGTCAGTCAGGAAGGCAAACCGTCGGAAACACGCTTTAAAGTGGAAGAACGCTATGCATTTGCCACCCTGGTGCGTTGTAGCCCGGTAACCGGACGTACTCATCAGATCCGTGTGCATACACAGTATGCGGGTCATCCGATTGCCTTTGACGATCGCTACGGTGACCGTGAATTTGACAGACAGCTCACTGAAGCAGGCACGGGATTAAATCGTCTGTTCCTGCACGCCGCAGCGTTGAAGTTTACCCATCCGGGGACCGGTGAGGTGATGCGCATCGAAGCGCCGATGGATGAAGGTTTGAAGCGTTGTTTGCAAAAGCTGCGTAACGCGCGCTAATACAAGCATATAAGCCTGATAATGGGCGGTTGGCCTGATAAGGCGTTTACGCCGCATCAGGCCGCCAGCACCGATTGCCGGATGCGACGTAACCGCATCCGGCGCAAAAAACTATCCCATCAGCGGATTTTTCCCTTCCCGACGTAACATCTGACACAGCGCAATTAGCGGTAAACCAACCAGTGTGTTAGGGTCGCGCCCCTCTAAACGCTCAAACAGCGTAATGCCAAATCCTTCACTCTTAAAGCTACCCGCGCAGTGCAGGGGATGCTCCTTACGCACGTAATTATCAATCTCCGCCTCGCTCAGGTGACGGAAATGGACGTCAAAAGGCTCCACTTCTGTTTGCAGATGCCCATTCGCCGAATTAAACAACGCCAGTCCAGTATAGAAGGTGACGATATTGCCGCTGGCTTTGCGTAATTGCAGACGGGCATTTTCTTCCGTTAACGGTTTTCCGGTGATTTCGCCATCAAGAACACATACCTGGTCTGAACCAATAATTAAATGATCCGGATAACGTGACGCCAGAGATTGTGCTTTTTCTTGTGCCAGTCGAAGCACCAACTGTCGCGGTGATTCGTCGCTGCGTGGGGTTTCGTCGACCTCTGGTGCTGCACATTCAAAAGAGATTTGCAGTTTTTCCAGAAGAGCGCGACGCCATGGCGAGGTGGAGGCTAAAATAAGTTTAGGCATATTTTTTTCCATCAGATATAGCGTATTGATGATAGCCATTTTAAACTATGCGCTTCGTTTTGCAGGTTGATGTTCGTTATCAGCACTGAACGAAAATAAAGCAGTAACCCGCAATGTGTGCGAATTATTGGCAAAAGGCAACCACAGGCTGCCTTTTTCTTTGACTCTATGACGTTACAAAGTTAATATGCGCGCCCTATGCAAAAGGTAAAATTACCCCTGACTCTCGATCCGGTTCGTACGGCTCAAAAACGCCTTGATTACCAGGGTATCTATACCCCTGATCAGGTTGAGCGCGTCGCCGAATCCGTAGTCAGTGTGGACAGTGATGTGGAATGCTCCATGTCGTTCGCTATCGATAACCAACGTCTCGCAGTGTTAAACGGCGATGCGAAGGTGACGGTAACGCTCGAGTGTCAGCGTTGCGGGAAGCCGTTTACTCATCAGGTCTACACAACGTATTGTTTTAGTCCTGTGCGTTCAGACGAACAGGCTGAAGCACTGCCGGAAGCGTATGAACCGATTGAGGTTAACGAATTCGGTGAAATCGATCTGCTTGCAATGGTTGAAGATGAAATCATCCTCGCCTTGCCGGTAGTTCCGGTGCATGATTCTGAACACTGTGAAGTGTCCGAAGCGGACATGGTCTTTGGTGAACTGCCTGAAGAAGCGCAAAAGCCAAACCCATTTGCCGTATTAGCCAGCTTAAAGCGTAAGTAATTGGTGCTCCCCGTTGGATCGGGGATAAACCGTAATTGAGGAGTAAGGTCCATGGCCGTACAACAGAATAAACCAACCCGTTCCAAACGTGGCATGCGTCGTTCCCATGACGCGCTGACCGCAGTCACCAGCCTGTCTGTAGACAAAACTTCTGGTGAAAAACACCTGCGTCACCACATCACTGCCGACGGTTACTACCGCGGCCGCAAGGTCATCGCTAAGTAATCACGCGTCTGCGTGATGAAGCTTAGTGAGGATTTTCCCCAGGCAACTGGGGAAAGACCAAACCGGGCGGCGACGATACCTTGACACGTCTAACCCTGGCGTTAGATGTCATGGGAGGGGATTTTGGCCCTTCCGTGACAGTGCCTGCAGCATTGCAGGCACTGAATTCTAATTCGCAACTCACTCTTCTTTTAGTCGGCAATCCCGACGCCATCACGCCATTACTTGCTAAAGCTGACTTTGAACAACGTTCGCGTCTGCAGATTATTCCTGCGCAGTCAGTTATCGCCAGTGATGTCCGGCCTTCGCAAGCTATCCGCGCCAGTCGTGGGAGTTCAATGCGCGTGGCCCTGGAGTTGGTGAAAGAAGGTCGAGCGCAAGCCTGTGTCAGTGCCGGTAATACCGGGGCACTGATGGGGCTGGCAAAATTATTACTCAAGCCCCTGGAGGGGATTGAGCGTCCGGCGCTGGTGACGGTATTGCCGCATCAGCAAAAGGGCAAAACGGTGGTTCTCGATTTAGGGGCCAACGTCGATTGTGACAGCACAATGTTGGTGCAATTTGCCATTATGGGCTCAGTCCTGGCTGAAGAGGTGGTGGAAATTCCCAATCCTCGCGTGGCGTTGCTCAATATTGGTGAAGAAGAAGTAAAGGGTCTCGACAGTATTCGGGATGCCTCAGCGGTGCTTAAAACAATCCCTTCTATCAATTATATCGGCTATCTTGAAGCCAATGAGTTGTTAACTGGCAAGACAGATGTGCTGGTTTGTGACGGCTTTACAGGAAATGTCACGTTAAAGACGATGGAAGGTGTTGTCAGGATGTTCCTTTCTCTGCTGAAATCTCAGGGTGAAGGGAAAAAACGGTCGTGGTGGCTACTGTTATTAAAGCGTTGGCTACAAAAGAGCCTGACGAGGCGATTCAGTCACCTCAACCCCGACCAGTATAACGGCGCCTGTCTGTTAGGATTGCGCGGCACGGTGATAAAAAGTCATGGTGCAGCCAATCAGCGAGCTTTTGCGGTCGCGATTGAACAGGCAGTGCAGGCGGTGCAGCGACAAGTTCCTCAGCGAATTGCCGCTCGCCTGGAATCTGTATACCCAGCTGGTTTTGAGCTGCTGGACGGTGGCAAAAGCGGAACTCTGCGGTAGCAGGACGCTGCCAGCGAACTCGCAGTTTGCAAGTGACGGTATATAACCGAAAAGTGACTGAGCGTACATGTATACGAAGATTATTGGTACTGGCAGCTATCTGCCCGAACAAGTGCGGACAAACGCCGATTTGGAAAAAATGGTGGACACCTCTGACGAGTGGATTGTCACTCGTACCGGTATCCGCGAACGCCACATTGCCGCGCCAAACGAAACCGTTTCAACCATGGGCTTTGAAGCGGCGACACGCGCAATTGAGATGGCGGGCATTGAGAAAGACCAGATTGGCCTGATCGTTGTGGCAACGACTTCTGCTACGCACGCTTTCCCGAGCGCAGCTTGTCAGATTCAAAGCATGCTGGGCATTAAAGGTTGCCCGGCATTTGACGTTGCAGCAGCCTGCGCAGGTTTCACCTATGCATTAAGCGTAGCCGATCAATACGTGAAATCTGGGGCGGTGAAGTATGCTCTGGTCGTCGGTTCCGATGTACTGGCGCGCACCTGCGATCCAACCGATCGTGGGACTATTATTATTTTTGGCGATGGCGCGGGCGCTGCGGTGCTGGCTGCCTCTGAAGAGCCGGGAATCATCTCCACCCATCTGCATGCCGACGGTAGCTATGGTGAGTTGCTGACGCTGCCTAATGCTGACCGTGTGAATCCAGAGAATTCAATTCATCTGACGATGGCGGGCAACGAAGTCTTCAAGGTTGCGGTAACGGAACTGGCGCACATCGTTGATGAGACGCTGGCGGCAAATAATCTTGACCGTTCTCAACTGGACTGGCTGGTTCCGCATCAGGCTAACCTGCGTATTATCAGTGCAACGGCGAAAAAACTCGGTATGTCTATGGACAATGTCGTGGTGACGCTGGATCGCCACGGTAATACCTCTGCGGCCTCTGTCCCGTGCGCGCTGGATGAAGCTGTACGCGACGGGCGCATTAAGCCGGGGCAGTTGGTTCTGCTTGAAGCCTTTGGCGGTGGATTCACCTGGGGCTCCGCGCTGGTTCGTTTCTAGGATAAGGATTAAAACATGACGCAATTTGCATTTGTGTTCCCTGGACAGGGTTCTCAAACCGTTGGAATGCTGGCTGATATGGCGGCGAGCTATCCAATTGTCGAAGAAACGTTTGCTGAAGCTTCTGCGGCGCTGGGCTACGACCTGTGGGCGCTGACCCAGCAGGGGCCAGCTGAAGAACTGAATAAAACCTGGCAAACCCAGCCAGCGCTGTTGACTGCATCTGTTGCGCTGTATCGCGTATGGCAGCAGCAGGGCGGTAAAGCACCGGCAATGATGGCCGGTCACAGCCTGGGGGAATACTCCGCGCTGGTTTGCGCTGGCGTGATTGATTTCGCTGATGCGGTGCGTCTGGTTGAGATGCGCGGTAAGTTCATGCAAGAAGCCGTACCGGAAGGCACTGGCGCTATGGCGGCAATCATCGGTCTGGATGATGCGTCTATTGCGAAAGCGTGTGAAGAAGCTGCAGAAGGTCAGGTCGTTTCTCCGGTAAACTTTAACTCTCCGGGACAGGTGGTTATTGCCGGTCATAAAGAAGCGGTTGAGCGTGCTGGCGCTGCCTGTAAAGCTGCGGGCGCAAAACGCGCGCTGCCGTTACCAGTGAGCGTACCGTCTCACTGTGCGCTGATGAAACCAGCAGCCGACAAACTGGCAGTAGAATTAGCGAAAATCACCTTTAACGCACCAACAGTTCCTGTTGTGAATAACGTTGATGTGAAATGCGAAACCAATGGTGATGCCATTCGTGACGCACTGGTACGTCAGTTGTATAACCCGGTTCAGTGGACGAAGTCTGTTGAGTACATGGCAGCGCAAGGCGTAGAACATCTCTATGAAGTCGGCCCGGGCAAAGTGCTAACTGGCCTGACGAAACGCATTGTCGACACCCTGACCGCCTCGGCGCTGAACGAACCTTCAGCGATGGCAGCGGCGCTCGAGCTTTAAAAGAGGAAAATCATGAATTTTGAAGGAAAAATCGCACTGGTAACCGGTGCAAGCCGCGGAATTGGCCGCGCAATTGCTGAAACGCTCGCAGCCCGTGGCGCGAAAGTTATTGGCACTGCGACCAGTGAAAATGGCGCTCAGGCGATCAGTGATTATTTAGGTGCTAACGGCAAAGGTCTGATGTTGAATGTGACCGACCCGGCATCTATCGAATCTGTTCTGGAAAAAATTCGCGCAGAATTTGGTGAAGTGGATATCCTGGTCAATAATGCCGGTATCACTCGTGATAACCTGTTAATGCGAATGAAAGATGAAGAGTGGAACGATATTATCGAAACCAACCTTTCATCTGTTTTCCGTCTGTCAAAAGCGGTAATGCGCGCTATGATGAAAAAGCGTCATGGTCGTATTATCACTATCGGTTCTGTGGTTGGTACCATGGGAAATGGCGGTCAGGCCAACTACGCTGCGGCGAAAGCGGGCTTGATCGGCTTCAGTAAATCACTGGCGCGCGAAGTTGCGTCACGCGGTATTACTGTAAACGTTGTTGCTCCGGGCTTTATTGAAACGGACATGACACGTGCGCTGAGCGATGACCAGCGTGCGGGTATCCTGGCGCAGGTTCCTGCGGGTCGCCTCGGCGGCGCACAGGAAATCGCCAACGCGGTTGCATTCCTGGCATCCGACGAAGCAGCTTACATCACGGGTGAAACTTTGCATGTGAACGGCGGGATGTACATGGTCTGACCGCGATTTGCACAAAATGCTCATGTTGCGCGCAGTCTGCGTGGTTATGAGTAATAATTAGTGCAAAATGATTTGCGTTATTGGGGGGTAAGGCCTCAAAATAACGTAAAATCGTGGTAAGACCTGCCGGGATTTAGTTGCAAATTTTTCAACATTTTATACACTACGAAAACCATCGCGAAAGCGAGTTTTGATAGGAAATTTAAGAGTATGAGCACTATCGAAGAACGCGTTAAGAAAATTATCGGCGAACAGCTGGGCGTTAAGCAGGAAGAAGTTACCAACAATGCTTCTTTCGTTGAAGACCTGGGCGCGGATTCTCTTGACACCGTTGAGCTGGTAATGGCTCTGGAAGAAGAGTTTGATACTGAGATTCCGGACGAAGAAGCTGAGAAAATCACCACCGTTCAGGCTGCCATTGATTACATCAACGGCCACCAGGCGTAAGTGAACATCTCCAGGCGGTCGTTCGACCGCCTGAGTTTTATCTTTTTGTCCCACTAGAATCATTTTTTCCCTCCCTGGAGGACAAACGTGTCTAAGCGTCGTGTAGTTGTGACCGGACTGGGCATGTTGTCTCCTGTCGGCAATACCGTAGAGTCTACCTGGAAAGCTCTGCTTGCCGGTCAGAGTGGCATCAGCCTAATCGACCATTTCGATACTAGCGCCTATGCAACGAAATTTGCTGGCTTAGTAAAGGATTTTAACTGTGAGGACATTATCTCGCGCAAAGAACAGCGCAAGATGGATGCCTTCATTCAATATGGAATTGTCGCTGGCGTTCAGGCCATGCAGGATTCTGGCCTTGAAATAACGGAAGAGAACGCAACCCGCATTGGTGCCGCAATTGGCTCCGGGATTGGCGGCCTCGGACTGATCGAAGAAAACCACACATCTCTGATGAACGGTGGTCCACGTAAGATCAGCCCATTCTTCGTTCCGTCAACGATTGTGAACATGGTGGCAGGTCATCTGACTATCATGTATGGCCTGCGTGGCCCAAGCATCTCTATCGCGACCGCCTGTACTTCCGGCGTGCACAACATTGGTCATGCTGCGCGTATTATCGCGTATGGCGATGCTGACGTGATGGTTGCAGGTGGCGCAGAGAAAGCCAGTACGCCGCTGGGCGTTGGTGGTTTTGGCGCGGCACGTGCATTATCTACCCGCAATGATAACCCGCAAGCGGCGAGCCGCCCGTGGGATAAAGAGCGTGATGGCTTCGTACTGGGCGATGGTGCCGGTATGCTGGTACTAGAAGAGTACGAACACGCGAAAAAACGCGGTGCGAAAATTTACGCTGAACTCGTCGGCTTTGGTATGAGCAGCGATGCTTATCATATGACGTCACCGCCAGAAAATGGCGCAGGCGCAGCTCTGGCAATGGCAAATGCTCTGCGTGATGCAGGCATTGAAGCGAGTCAGATTGGCTACGTTAACGCGCACGGTACTTCTACGCCGGCTGGCGATAAAGCTGAAGCGCAGGCGGTGAAAACCATCTTCGGTGAAGCTGCAAGCCGTGTGTTGGTAAGCTCCACGAAATCTATGACCGGTCACCTGTTAGGTGCGGCGGGTGCAGTAGAATCTATCTACTCCATCCTGGCGCTGCGCGATCAGGCTGTTCCGCCAACCATCAACCTGGATAACCCGGATGAAGGTTGCGATCTGGATTTCGTACCGCATGAAGCACGTCAGGTCAGCGGAATGGAATACACGCTGTGTAACTCCTTCGGCTTCGGTGGCACTAATGGTTCTTTGATCTTTAAAAAGATCTAAGTTGTCATTTTCCACCCATATAAAAGGTCCGCTTGCGGGCCTTTTTTCTTAGCTTTTATTCCGACTTGTTCCGTAGTGAACATGCTGCCACACTAACAATTCTCTGATAAGGAGCCGGTATGTTCTTAATTAACGGTTATAAGCAGGAATCGCTGGCAGTAAGCGATCGGGCAACGCAGTTTGGTGATGGTTGTTTTACCACCGCCAGAGTTATCGACGGTAAAGTCAGTTTGTTATCGGCGCATATCCAGCGACTACAGGATGCTTGTCAGCGGTTGATGATTTTCTGTGACTTCTGGCCTCAGCTTGAACAAGAGATGAAAACGCTGGCAGCAGAACAGCAAAATGGTGTGCTGAAAGTCGTGATCAGTCGCGGTAGTGGCGGGCGAGGGTACAGCACATTGAACAGTGGACCGGCAACGCGGATTCTCTCCGTTACGGTTTATCCTGCACATTACGACCGTTTGCGTAACGAAGGGATGACGTTGGCGCTAAGCCCGGTGCGGCTGGGGCGCAATCCTCATCTTGCAGGTATTAAACATCTTAATCGGCTTGAGCAAGTATTGATCCGCTCTCATCTTGAGCAGACAAACGCTGATGAGGCGCTGGTCCTTGACAGCGAAGGGTGGGTTACGGAATGCTGTGCGGCTAATTTGTTCTGGCGGAAGGGCAATGTAGTTTATACGCCGCGACTGGATCAGGCAGGTGTTAACGGCATTATGCGACAATTCTGTATCCGTTTGCTGGCACAATCCTCTTATCAGCTTGTCGAAGTGCAAGCCTCTCTGGAAGAGGCGTTGCAGGCAGATGAGATGGTTATTTGTAATGCGTTAATGCCAGTGATGCCCGTACGTGCCTGTGGCGATGTCTCCTTTTCGTCAGCAACGTTATATGAATATTTAGCCCCACTTTGTGAGCGCCCGAATTAGTCATGAAAAAAGTGTTATTGATTATCTTGTTATTGCTGGTGGTACTGGGTATCGCCGCTGGTGTGGGCGTCTGGAAGGTTCGCCATCTTGCCGACAGCAAATTGCTTATCAAAGAAGAGACGATATTTACCCTGAAGCCAGGGACCGGACGTCTGGCGCTCGGTGAACAGCTTTATGCCGATAAGATCATCAATCGTCCACGGGTTTTTCAATGGCTGCTGCGTATCGAACCGGATCTTTCTCACTTTAAAGCCGGGACTTACCGCTTTACACCGCAGATGACCGTGTGCGAGATGCTGAAGTTGCTGGAAAGCGGTAAAGAAGCACAGTTCCCTCTGCGACTGGTAGAAGGGATGCGTCTGAGCGATTACCTCAAGCAATTGCGTGAGGCCCCGTATATCAAGCATACGCTGAGCGACGATAAGTACGCCACCGTAGCGCAGGCACTTGAACTGGAAAACCCGGAGTGGATTGAAGGTTGGTTCTGGCCAGACACCTGGATGTATACCGCCAATACCACCGATGTCGCGTTACTCAAGCGAGCGCACAAGAAAATGGTGAAAGCGGTCGATAGCGCCTGGGAAGGGCGTGCGGACGGTCTGCCTTATAAAGATAAAAATCAGCTGGTGACGATGGCATCAATTATCGAAAAAGAAACCGCCGTTGCCAGTGAACGCGATCAGGTTGCCTCGGTATTTATCAACCGTTTACGCATTGGTATGCGCCTGCAGACCGACCCAACCGTGATTTACGGGATGGGAGAGCGTTATAATGGCAAACTTTCTCGTGCAGACCTGGAAACGCCGACAGCGTATAACACCTATACCATTACCGGTTTGCCGCCGGGTGCGATAGCTACGCCGGGGGCGGATTCGCTGAAGGCTGCTGCGCATCCGGCAAAAACGCCGTATCTCTATTTTGTGGCCGATGGTAAAGGTGGTCACACGTTTAATACCAATCTTGCCAGCCATAACAAGTCTGTGCAGGATTATCTGAAAGTGCTTAAGGAAAAAAATGCGCAGTAAGTATATCGTCATTGAGGGGCTGGAAGGCGCAGGCAAAACTACCGCGCGTAATGTGGTGGTTGAGACGCTTGAGCAACTGGGTATCCGCGACATGGTTTTCACTCGGGAACCTGGCGGTACGCAACTTGCCGAAAAGTTAAGAAGCCTGGTGCTGGATATCAAATCGGTAGGCGATGAAGTCATTACCGATAAAGCCGAAGTTCTGATGTTTTATGCCGCGCGCGTTCAACTGGTAGAAACGGTCATCAAACCAGCTCTGGCTAACGGCACCTGGGTGATTGGCGATCGCCACGATCTCTCCACTCAGGCGTATCAGGGCGGAGGACGTGGTATTGACCAACATATGCTGGCAACACTGCGTGATGCTGTTCTCGGGGATTTTCGCCCCGACTTAACGCTCTATCTCGATGTTACCCCGGAAGTTGGCTTAAAACGCGCGCGTGCGCGCGGCGAGCTGGATCGTATTGAGCAAGAGTCTTTCGATTTCTTTAATCGCACCCGCGCCCGCTATCTGGAACTGGCTGCACAAGATAAAAGTATTCATACCATTGATGCCACCCAGCCGCTGGAGGCCGTGATGGATGCAATCCGCACTACCGTGACCCACTGGGTTAAGGAGTTGGACGCATGAGATGGTATCCATGGTTACGACCTGATTTCGAAAAACTGGTAGCCAGCTATCAGGCCGGAAGAGGTCACCATGCGCTACTCATTCAGGCGTTACCGGGCATGGGCGATGATGCTTTAATCTACGCCCTGAGCCGTTATTTACTCTGCCAACAACCGCAGGGCCACAAAAGTTGCGGTCACTGTCGTGGATGTCAGTTGATGCAGGCTGGCACGCATCCCGATTACTACACCCTGGCTCCCGAAAAAGGGAAAAATATGCTGGGCATTGATGCGGTACGTGAGGTCACCGAAAAGCTGAATGAGCACGCACGCCTAGGTGGTGCGAAAGTTGTCTGGGTAACCGATGCTGCCTTACTAACCGACGCCGCGGCTAACGCATTGCTGAAAACGCTTGAAGAGCCACCAGCAGAAACCTGGTTTTTCCTGGCTACCCGCGAGCCTGAACGTTTACTGGCAACATTACGTAGTCGTTGTCGGTTACATTACCTTGCGCCGCCGCCGGAACAGTACGCCGTGACCTGGCTTTCACGCGAAGTGACAATGTCACAGGATGCATTACTTGCCGCATTGCGCTTAAGCGCCGGTTCGCCTGGCGCGGCACTGGCGTTGTTTCAGGGAGATAACTGGCAGGCTCGTGAAACATTGTGTCAGGCGTTGGCATATAGCGTGCCATCGGGCGACTGGTATTCGCTGCTAGCGGCCCTTAATCATGAACAAGCTCCGGCGCGTTTACACTGGCTGGCAACGTTGCTGATGGATGCGCTAAAAGGCCATCATGGTGCTGCGCAGGTGACCAATGTTGATGTGCCGGGCCTGGTCGCCGAACTGGCAAACCATCTTTCTCCCTCGCGCCTGCAGGCTATACTGGGGGATGTTTGCCACATTCGTGAACAGTTAATGTCTGTTACAGGCATCAACCGCGAGCTTCTCATCACCGATCTTTTACTGCGTATTGAGCATTACCTGCAACCGGGCGTTGTGCTACCGGTTCCTCATCTTTAAGAGAGACATCATGTTTTTAGTCGACTCACACTGCCATCTCGATGGTCTGGATTATGAATCTTTGCATAAGGACGTGGATGACGTTCTGGCGAAAGCCGCCGCACGCGATGTGAAATTTTGTCTGGCAGTCGCCACAACGTTACCGGGTTATTTACACATGCGGGATCTGGTAGGCGAACGTGACAACGTCGTATTTTCTTGTGGCGTGCATCCACTCAACCAGAATGATCCCTACGATGTAGAAGATTTACGCCGTCTGGCGGCAGAAGAGGGTGTGGTTGCGCTGGGTGAAACTGGGCTGGATTATTATTACACGCCGGAAACTAAAGTACGTCAGCAAGAGTCCTTCATCCATCATATCCAGATTGGTCGTGAACTGAACAAGCCGGTTATCGTCCATACCCGTGACGCCCGCGCCGATACGCTGGCAATTCTGCGCGAAGAAAAAGTGACGGATTGCGGTGGCGTACTACACTGTTTTACAGAGGACAGAGAAACGGCGGGTAAATTACTGGATCTCGGATTTTACATCTCCTTTTCCGGCATTGTGACCTTCCGTAATGCGGAGCAACTGCGCGATGCTGCGCGTTATGTCCCCCTGGATCGATTACTGGTGGAAACTGACTCACCTTACCTTGCGCCGGTACCGCATCGAGGAAAAGAGAATCAACCTGCGATGGTTCGTGACGTTGCAGAATACATGGCTGTGTTGAAAGGTGTTGCCGTTGAAGAACTGGCGCAGGTAACCACCGATAACTTCGCCCGTCTGTTTCACATCGACGCTTCCCGCCTTCAATCCATCCGTTGAATGAGTTTTTTTAAAGCTCGTAATTAATGGCTAAAACGAGTAAAGTTCACCGCCGAAAATTGGGCGGTGAATAACCGCGTTTGAAATATTGTGACATATGTTTTGTCAAAATGTGCAACTTCTCCAATGATCTGAAGTTGAAACGTGATAGCCGTCAAACAAATTGGCACTGAATTATTTTACTCTGTGTAATAAATAAAGGGCGCTTAGATGCCCTGTACACGGCGAGGCTCTCCCCCCTTGCCACGCGTGAGAACGTAAAAAAAGCACCCATACTCAGGAGCACTCTCAATTATGTTTAAGAATGCATTTGCTAACCTGCAAAAGGTCGGTAAATCGCTGATGCTGCCGGTATCCGTACTGCCTATCGCAGGTATTCTGCTGGGCGTCGGTTCCGCGAATTTCAGCTGGCTGCCCGCCGTTGTATCGCATGTTATGGCAGAAGCAGGCGGTTCCGTCTTTGCAAACATGCCACTGATTTTTGCGATCGGTGTCGCCCTCGGCTTTACCAATAACGATGGCGTATCCGCGCTGGCCGCAGTTGTTGCCTATGGCATCATGGTTAAAACCATGGCCGTGGTTGCGCCACTGGTACTGCATTTACCTGCTGAAGAAATCGCCTCTAAACACCTGGCGGATACTGGCGTACTCGGAGGGATTATCTCCGGTGCGATCGCAGCGTACATGTTTAACCGTTTCTACCGTATTAAGCTGCCTGAGTATCTTGGCTTCTTTGCCGGTAAACGCTTTGTGCCGATCATTTCTGGCCTGGCTGCCATCTTTACTGGCGTTGTGCTGTCCTTCATTTGGCCGCCGATTGGTTCTGCAATCCAGACCTTCTCTCAGTGGGCTGCTTACCAGAACCCGGTAGTTGCGTTTGGCATTTACGGTTTCATCGAACGTTGCCTGGTACCGTTTGGTCTGCACCACATCTGGAACGTACCTTTCCAGATGCAGATTGGTGAATACACCAACGCAGCAGGTCAGGTTTTCCACGGCGACATTCCGCGTTATATGGCGGGTGACCCGACTGCGGGTAAACTGTCTGGTGGCTTCCTGTTCAAAATGTACGGTCTGCCAGCTGCCGCAATTGCTATCTGGCACTCTGCTAAACCAGAAAACCGCGCGAAAGTGGGCGGTATTATGATTTCCGCGGCGCTGACCTCGTTCCTGACCGGTATCACCGAGCCGATCGAGTTCTCCTTCATGTTCGTTGCGCCGATCCTGTACATCATCCACGCGATTCTGGCAGGCCTGGCATTCCCAATCTGTATTCTTCTGGGGATGCGTGACGGTACGTCGTTCTCGCACGGTCTGATCGACTTCATCGTTCTGTCTGGTAACAGCAGCAAACTGTGGCTGTTCCCGATCGTCGGTATCGGTTATGCGATTGTTTACT
This sequence comes from Escherichia sp. KCJ4928, assembly GCF_004352695.1. Classification (NCBI taxonomy): domain Bacteria; kingdom Pseudomonadati; phylum Pseudomonadota; class Gammaproteobacteria; order Enterobacterales; family Enterobacteriaceae; genus Escherichia; species Escherichia sp. KCJ4928. Next base: position 6,910 of record NZ_SJWV01000007.1, on the reverse strand, counting down.
ACACCATCTTCCGCGTGCTGATTAAAGCACTGGATCTGAAAACGCCGGGTCGTGAAGACGCGACTGAAGATGCAAAAGCGACAGGTACCAGCGAAATGGCACCGGCTCTGGTTGCTGCATTTGGTGGTAAAGAAAACATTACTAACCTCGACGCATGTATTACCCGTCTGCGCGTCAGCGTTGCTGATGTGTCTAAAGTGGATCAGGCCGGCCTGAAGAAACTGGGCGCAGCGGGCGTAGTGGTTGCTGGTTCTGGTGTTCAGGCGATTTTCGGTACTAAATCCGATAACCTGAAAACCGAGATGGATGAGTACATCCGTAACCACTAATCCGTAAGACGTTGGGGAGACTAAGGCAGCCAGATGGCTGCCTTTTTTACAGGTGTTATTCAGAATTGATACGTGCTGGTAATGCTGAAATTACGCGGTGTGCCGTAGACGATAGAACCTTCCACGTTGGTATCGTAGGTTTTGTCGAACAGGTTATTGACGTTCCCCTGTAACGAGAAGTTTTTCGTCACCTGGTAGCGGGTGAAGAGATCCACCAGCGCGTAGCTACCTTGCTCGGCGCGGAAGGTGCCATACGGTGTCACGGTGTCGGTATACACGCGATTTTGCCAGTTAACACCACCGCCGACTGTCAACTCTGGCATGACAGGCAACCGATAGCTGGTGAACATTTTAACCGTGGTGCGTGGCAGATTAGGATTAACGGCGTTTCCTTCGTTATCCTCTGCAATATAGCGCGTTGCGCCAAATGTCAGCTGCCAGTTGTCGGTAATTGCGCCGTTGAGTTCAAATTCCACCCCTTTACTGACTGTCCCATCCACCGCTTTATAGGCGGTTTCGCCGTTGCTGCCGGGGATAGGTGTACCGGTGGACTGAGCGACATTATCCTGCTCAATACGGAAGATGGCTAATGTGGTGGTCAGACGGCTATTCATCCAGTCCGATTTCAGACCCAGCTCGTAGTTGTTACCGGTGATTGGAGCCAGATATTTGCCTGAACTGTCACGATCATTTTGCGGCTGGAAAATAGAGGTATAGCTGGCGTAGGTCGACCAGTTGTCATTGATGTCAAACACCAGACCAGCGTAAGGCGTGGTGTGGTTTTTCTCCATGCTGTAAGTCAGCGTATCAACCCGCCAGTTGGTATAACGTGCGCCGAGGATCAGATGCAGCGGATCGGCAAGGGTGACACGAGTGGCAGCATATAACGATTTCATATGTGTGGTATCGTCCTGCGCCAGGCTCTGTGGTGACCAGTCGGTTTGTGGGAAATTGCCATTAAAGTTGTAGAAACTGCCAATTTCATCCGGGAAGATGTTGGCCCATGAACTGAAGTAACGATTGTTTTGTTTGCTGTAACTGCCACCAAACATTAGATTGTGCTGACGACCAAACAATTCATAACTACCGTCAGCGAACAAATCCAGCGCATCAACTTTACGTTTGCCACTGTTCCAACCGGTGCCGCCGACATAATCAAAGCCAGGTCCATAATTACTGTATGGCCCAACCAGCATACCATCCGCTTTGTTTACATAGGCATCGACATACATCATTTTGCTGTCAAATTCGACTTCAGAGTGGGTGGCATTCAGCGTCGCTTGCCAGGTATCAGCAAACCGCTGCTTCAGGGTCATAAAGACCTTGTTGATCTCTTTATCGTTGTACGCCCAGTCAGGTGCGGTACTGCGTGCACGATCGTAACTGTTGCTGCTGCCATCAGTATTCCAGCGCGGTAAACCGCCCCAGGTAGGGCTATTAACATCAATGCGCTGATATTCGTAACCGGCTGAAAGCGTCGTAAGATCGCCTAAATCAGCATCGACAATGCCGGAGAAGAAGGTCTTTTCACTGTTGTAGCGGTCCAGCCATGAGTCGTTATTCTGGTAGCCGCCGACAATTCGCGCGCGGATTTTACCGTCTTCGGTGAGTGGGCTTTGTAAATCCGCCACATACCGTTCTTTGTTCCAGCTACCGTATTCCGCCGAGACATCGCCTTTAAATTCACGACTGGTCGCGTGTTTTCGAACCATATTAATTGCCGCAGATGGATTACCCGTCCCGGTCATGAGTCCTGTCGCGCCACGCACTACTTCTACGCGTTCAAAGAGTGCCATATCAGAAAGTGCGTCGCCCAGATTCCAGCGCGATTCAAAATAGGTGGGGATACCATCAACCATATAGTTATCGATCTGGAATCCGCGGGAATAATAAAGAGCACGATCGGAATCCGCCTGACTTTTGCTGATCCCCAGCGTGTTTTCCATCACTTCGCCCAGCGTTTGTAACTGCTGATCTTCCATCCGCTGCTGGCTAACAATAGTGACCGACTGAGGAATATCACGTTGAGTCATCTGCATTTTGGTACCCGCAGAGGTAGACGTTACGCTGTAATCATTTTCGCCATCATCTGGAGCTGTGGCTGAACCCTCAACAATCACCGTTTCTTCAGTGGCTGGTGCAGCAAAAGCGGCAGAAGGTAATAGTGCCAGTGCTATGCAACCGGCAAGTAGTGATGGTTTGGTGCTGGCTTGATATTGATTATCCCTGTTAAATTGTGTTGAAAGCATTTGAAATCTCTTGGTTTATGTTGTCGTCAGGCTCATGCCGGAGGAGGGTGATGAGCGGTTATATTTAGTGTGCGAATAATTTTGCATGTAAATGCAAATGAGAAATATACGCATTCATATTTGACGTGTAAACCAAACAGAGAATGTCTTTTCAGCGCATTCGCAGGCAGAAATGGGAATAATGGCGATATATACGGCAGCAAAACGATTTTTTGCTTAAGAAATCGTGAGTTAAGGTTGAAAGAGCAGGTTTAACTCGACCATACTCTATACTCGCAGTGTGGCGCGGCGTAGCATGGCGCAACGCATGGCTATTTGAAAAAGGAAAATGTCGTGGCAGAAGAAACTATATTCAGCAAAATTATTCGTCGTGAGATCCCCTCCGATATCGTCTACCAGGATGATCTGGTAACGGCGTTTCGCGATATTTCGCCGCAAGCGCCAACGCATATTCTGATCATTCCGAATATCCTCATTCCGACTGTGAACGACGTCTCAGCTGAGCATGAGCAGGCGCTGGGACGCATGATCACCGTAGCGGCAAAAATTGCTGAGCAAGAAGGTATTGCCGAAGATGGCTATCGTCTGATCATGAATACCAACCGCCATGGCGGACAAGAGGTTTACCACATCCATATGCACTTGTTGGGTGGCCGTCCGCTGGGACCAATGCTGGCACATAAAGGTCTGTAACGATGAGAAAAGGATGCTTTGGGCTGGTGTCTCTGGCGTTGTTACTGCTGGTGGGCTGTCGTTCACATCCGGAAATTCCGGTGAATGATGAGCAATCGCTGGTGATGGAGTCATCTTTATTGGCTGCGGGCATCAGTGCAGAAAAGCCCGTCCTTTCGACGTCTGATATTCAACCTTCAGCATCCTCAACGCTTTATAACGAAAGGCAAGAACCCGTTACCGTTCATTATCGTTTTTACTGGTATGACGCCAGAGGGCTGGAGATGCATCCTCTGGAAAGGCCACGCAGCGTTACCATTCCCGCACATTCGGCGGTAACGCTGTACGGCAGCGCCAATTTTCTGGGGGCGCACAAAGTCAGACTTTATCTATATTTGTAAGGGGTGAATCTTGATGACAAAAATGAGTCGCTACGCCTTGATTACCGCGCTGGCGATGTTTCTCGCCGGGTGTGTGGGGCAACGTGAACCTGCACCGGTAGAAGAAGTGAAACCAGCGCCGGAACAACCAGCCGAGCCACAACAGCCTGTCCCCACAGTGCCCTCGGTGCCGACGATCCCGCAGCAGCCAGGCCCAATTGAGCACGAAGATCAAACGGCACCGCCTGCGCCGCATATTCGCCATTATGACTGGAATGGCGCAATGCAGCCGATGGTCAGTAAGATGCTTGGGGCTGACGGGGTGACTGCGGGTAGCGTCCTGCTGGTTGATAGCGTTAACAACCGTACTAACGGTTCGCTGAATGCCGCAGAAGCGACCGAAACGCTGCGAAATGCGCTGGCTAATAACGGGAAATTTACCCTGGTTTCCGCCCAGCAGCTGTCGATGGCTAAGCAACAGTTAGGTTTGTCGCCGCAGGACAGTTTAGGTACCCGTAGTAAAGCCATAGGCATTGCCCGCAATGTCGGCGCTCATTACGTGCTGTACTCCAGCGCCTCTGGCAACGTTAACGCTCCGACCCTACAAATGCAGCTGATGCTGGTGCAGACGGGCGAAATTATCTGGTCAGGTAAAGGTGCCGTTTCGCAGCAATAATCCCATCATGCGCGACGAATTGCTGTCGCGCTTTTTCCCGCAGTTTCATCCCGTCACGACGTTTAATAGTGGGCTTAGTGGCGGGAGTTTTCTCATTGAACATCAGGGCCAGCGTTTTGTTGTGCGTCAGCCGCACGATCCTGATGCGCCGCAGTCCGCGTTCTTGCGCCAGTATCGGGCTTTATCACAACTACCCGCAAGCATTGCACCGAAGCCGCATTTATATCTCCGTGACTGGATGGTAGTCGACTATCTGCCCGGCGAGGTAAAAACGTATTTGCCGGATACCAACGAACTGGCAGGCTTGCTGTATTATCTACATCAACAACCACGTTTTGGCTGGCGAATAACGCTGTTGCCGTTACTGGAACTGTACTGGCAGCAAAGCGATCCGGCGCGGCGGACAGTGGGTTGGCTGCGAATGTTAAAACGTCTGCGCAAAGCGCGGGAACCACGGCCTTTACGCTTAAGTCCATTGCATATGGATGTCCACGCCGGAAATTTAGTGCATAGCGCGTCAGGGTTAAAACTCATCGACTGGGAGTATGCCGGAGATGGTGATATCGCGCTGGAACTGGCGGCAGTGTGGGTGGAAAATACTGAACAGCACCGGCAATTGGTCAATGACTATGCCACTCGCGCGAAGATTTATCCGGCGCAATTATGGCGTCAGGTCAGGCGATGGTTTCCCTGGCTGCTGATGCTCAAAGCAGGGTGGTTTGAGTACCGCTGGCGACAAACCGGCGATCAACAATTTATCAGGCTGGCCGATGACACCTGGCGGCAGCTATTAATAAAACAATAAGGAGAGCAGTGTGGGTCCAGTAATGTTGGATGTCGAAGGTTACGAACTGGACGCGGAAGAGCGTGAAATACTTGCGCATCCGCTGGTGGGAGGGCTGATTCTCTTTACGCGTAACTATCATGATCCTGCCCAGTTGCGTGAACTGGTGCGCCAGATCCGCGCAGCTTCGCGCAATCATCTGGTGGTGGCGGTAGATCAGGAAGGTGGACGCGTGCAGCGTTTTCGTGAAGGTTTTACCCGCTTGCCAGCGGCGCAATCATTCGCTGCGCTGTCAGGAATGGAAGAGGGCGGCAAACTGGCGCAAGAGGCGGGTTGGCTGATGGCCAGCGAAATGATCGCTATGGATATTGATATCAGCTTTGCGCCAGTGCTGGATGTCGGGCATATCAGCGCGGCGATTGGCGAGCGTTCTTATCATGCCGATCCACAAAAAGCCCTGGCAATTGCCAGCCGGTTTATTGATGGTATGCATGAAGCCGGAATGAAAACGACCGGGAAACACTTCCCAGGACACGGTGCAGTAACGGCAGACTCACACAAAGAAACACCGTGCGATCCACGTCCACAAGCGGAGATTCGCGCTAAAGATATGTCGGTCTTCAGTTCCTTAATCCGCGAAAATAAACTCGACGCCATTATGCCTGCGCATGTGATCTACAGTGATGTTGATCCGCGTCCGGCGAGCGGTTCTCCCTACTGGCTGAAAACCGTTTTGCGTCAGGAACTGGGTTTTGACGGCGTGATTTTCTCTGACGATTTATCGATGGAAGGTGCCGCGATTATGGGCAGTTATGCCGAACGCGGGCAGGCATCACTGGATGCGGGTTGCGATATGATCCTGGTCTGCAATAATCGTAAAGGGGCCGTCAGCGTGTTAGATAATCTGTCACCGATCAAGGCAGAACGTGTTACACGTTTGTATCATAAAGGTTCATTTTCGCGACAGGAACTGATGGACTCGGCTCGCTGGAAAGCGATCAGCACCCGTCTGAATCAGTTACACGAACGCTGGCAGGAAGAGAAAGCAGGTCACTAACCCTGGCTTATGTGAGGAAGCGATGATTATCTATTTACACGGTTTTGACTCTAACAGTCCGGGTAACCACGAGAAAGTCTTACAATTGCAGTTTATTGACCCGGATGTACGCTTGATAAGCTACAGTACGCGGCATCCGAAACATGATATGCAGCATCTGCTCAAAGAAGTGGACAAAATGTTGCAACTGAACGTTGACGAGCGTCCGCTAATTTGCGGCGTTGGCCTGGGCGGATACTGGGCGGAACGGATTGGTTTTCTTTGCGACATCCGCCAGGTGATCTTCAACCCTAATTTGTTCCCTTATGAGAACATGGAAGGCAAGATTGATCGCCCGGAAGAGTATGCCGATATTGCCACTAAGTGTGTGACCAACTTCCGTGAGAAGAATCGCGATCGTTGCCTGGTGATTTTGTCGCGTAATGATGAAGCGCTTAACAGCCAGCGGACATCTGAAGAGCTGCATCATTATTACGAGATTGTCTGGGACGAAGAGCAGTCGCACAAATTCAAGAATATCTCCCCGCATTTGCAGCGCATTAAAGCGTTCAAAACCCTCGGGTAAATGCCCTCGTCGCATCAGGTAACCTTGCCGGTACCTGATGCACTCCGGATTCTGTGGGTCGGATAAGGCGTTTACGCCGCATCCGACAGTCGAGCATCAATGCCTGATGCGATGCTGCGCATCTTATCAGGACGACCAAACGCCCTCGATATACGCTTCACCCTATATTACTCTTCCGAATATGCTCAAATAATAAAC
>NZ_SJWV01000079.1:0-18369 GCF_004352695.1 Escherichia sp. KCJ4928 | reverse complement strand
TTCTCCCGATTTATTGACCGTCTAAATGAGAGTTTTTGATATATAACTACAGACAGCTACTATAACTTTCATCTATTTATTCACAGCGCGAATGAAAAATAAAACACTCTGCTTTGCAGTGTTTACTTTATAATTAACAGACTTATCTCACTGATCACCCTGTAACGTTCAGAGAGCGTCTTCAGATGTCTATTTATAAAATTCCTCTTCCGCTCAATATTCTGGAAGCTGCACGAGAGCGTATTACCTGGACACTCAACACCCTACCCCGCGTTTGTGTCTCATTTTCTGGCGGCAAAGACTCTGGTTTAATGCTGCATCTGACAGCCGAACTTGCCCGACAAATGGGCAAAAAAATCTGCGTTTTGTTTATCGACTGGGAGGCGCAATTCTCTTGCACCATTAACTATGTTCAGTCCCTGCGCGAGTTGTACACCGATGTCATCGAAGAGTTTTACTGGGTTGCGCTCCCGCTTACGACGCAAAATTCCCTTTCACAATACCAACCCGAATGGCAGTGCTGGGAACCTGATGTCGAATGGGTGCGTCAGCCCCCGCAAGATGCGATAACCGATCCTGACTTTTTCTGCTTTTACCAGCCTGGCATGACCTTCGAACAATTTGTACGTGAGTTTGCCGAATGGTTTTCACAAAAACGTCCGGCGGCGATGATGATCGGCATCCGTGCGGATGAGTCCTACAACCGTTTTGTCGCCATCGCCAGTTTAAATAAACAACGTTTTGCCGACGATAAACCATGGACTACGGCCGCACCAGGCGGTCATAGCTGGTACATTTACCCCATTTACGACTGGAAAGTGGCTGATATCTGGACCTGGTATGCAAATCATCAAAGTCTCTGCAACCCACTGTATAACCTAATGTATCAGGCAGGCGTTCCTCTGCGTCATATGCGAATTTGCGAACCTTTTGGCCCGGAGCAACGACAAGGATTATGGCTCTATCACGTTATCGAACCGGATCGCTGGGCAGCTATGTGCGCACGAGTCAGCGGGGTAAAAAGTGGCGGCATTTACGCCGGACATGACAATCATTTCTATGGGCATCGGAAAATCCTCAAGCCAGAACATTTAGACTGGCAAGAATATGCATTATTGCTGCTCAATAGCATGCCGGAAAAAACAGCTGAGCATTACCGCAATAAAATCGCCATTTATTTGCACTGGTATCAGAAAAAAGGCATCGAGGTTCCACAAACCCAGCAAGGGGACATTGGCGCGAAAGATATCCCCTCCTGGCGGCGGATATGCAAAGTTTTACTCAATAACGATTACTGGTGTCGAGCATTATCATTTAGTCCTACGAAAGCGAAGAACTATCAGCGTTATAACGAACGGATAAAAGGAAAACGTCAGGAATGGGGGATACTATGCAACAACGATTAACGCAGGATTTAACGCAATTTCTCGCCAGCTTGCCGGAAGATGATCGCATCAAAGCGATTAATGAAATCCGCATGGCGATCCATCAGGTTAGCCCCTTTCGTGAAGAGCCAGTGGATTGCGTTCTGTGGGTTAAAAACAGCCAACTTATGCCTAATGATTACAACCCAAACAACGTGGCACCACCCGAAAAAAAACTGCTGAAAAAATCCATTGAAATAGATGGTTTTACCCAACCCATTGTGGTCACGCATACGGATAAAAATGCCCTGGAAATCGTGGATGGTTTTCACCACCATGAAATTGGTAAAGGCTCATCATCATTAAAATTACGCTTAAAAGGTTATTTGCCGGTGACCTGTCTGGAAGGTACGCGTAATCAACGCATCGCCGCGACTATTCGTCATAATCGCGCTCGTGGACGCCATCAAATCACCGCCATGTCGGAAATCGTCCGTGAACTTAGCCAGTTGGGATGGGACGATAATAAAATTGGCAAAGAGCTGGGAATGGACAGCGACGAAGTGCTGCGCCTGAAGCAAATTAACGGCCTGCAAGAGCTGTTTGCCGACCGTCAATATTCCCGCGCCTGGACGGTTAAATAACTAAAGCTGGCGCAGGCGTTCAGCTGCTGCCAGCAACGTCGATTCCTTCTTGGCAAAACAGAGACGAATCAGTTTATGTGGGAAGGGATCGGCGCAAAACACCGACAGCGGAATCGCCGCTACGCCGTGCTCCTGCGTCAGCCACTGGCAAAACTCAACATCATCCAGGGTAGAAACCTCGCTGTAATCCACCAGCAAAAAGTATGTACCTTCACACGGTAAAATCTCCAGCCGGCTTTCATTTAAAGCATTCACCAGAATATCGCGCTTCTGGCGATAAAAGTCCGGTAACGCAAGATAATGCTCAGGTTCTGCACGTAGCATATCAGCAAGCGCCAGCTGTGCCGGGGTATTCACCGAAAAGGTCAGATACTGATGTACCTTGCGAATTTCGGCGCTGATGGGCGCTGGCGCAACACAATAACCCACTTTCCAGCCGGTCATATGATAGGTCTTGCCAAATGAAGAAACCGCCACTGCCCGCTCACGCAGCTGCGGATGCGCCAGCACACTGGCATGGCCCTGTTGTGAAAAGTTGATGTGCTCGTAGACTTCATCGCTAATGACAAAAATCTCGTGCCCGGCGATCGCCTGCCACAAAGCGGCGAAATCAGCCTGCTGCCAGATAGTTGCACTGGGGTTATGCGGAGTGTTGAGGATTACCAGTCTGGTGCGCTCGCTTAATAATGCGGCAAATTCCTGCCAGTCAACGCGAAAATGCGGTGGTTGCAGTGCCATACGCTTCACTATTCCCCCAGAAAGCGCGATGGCGGGAGAGTAACTGTCATAGCTGGGATCAAAACAAATCACTTCATCGCCATTGCGCACCAGTGCGGTAATCGCCGCGTATAACGCTTCCGTCGCCCCTGCCGTTACGGTGATATCGCTATCGGCATCTGGTTGATAGCCATACAAACGTTCCGTTTTCTGAGCAATCGCCTCGCGCAAGGCCTGCACGCCGGTCATGGGCGCGTATTGGTTTGCCCCCTGGGCAACGTGGTACGCCAGCCGCTCCTGTAAATAGCGCGGACCATCAAAATCAGGAAAGCCTTGCGACAGGTTAATCGCCTGGTGTTGCTGCGCCAGCGCGCTCATCTGGGTGAAAATAGTGGTGCCAAGTTGTGGAAGTTTGCTTTGTGGAATCAGAGGGTTATTTGTCATTTTTATTGTACCTGACGAAGTTGCGTGTTGAAGGCACTATAACACGATGCTAGTATTTGGCAATCAAGACGTTTAGATGTCTAAATAAAACAATAAGGACAACACAACATGCCTCACAATCCTATCCGCGTGGTCGTCGGCCCGGCTAACTACTTTTCACATCCAGGAAGTTTCAATCACCTGCACGATTTTTTCACTGATGAACAACTTTCTCGCGCGGTGTGGATCTACGGCAAACGCGCCATTGCTGCGGCGCAAACCAAACTTCCGCCAGCGTTTGGACTTCCAGGGGCAAAGCATATTTTGTTTCGTGGTCATTGCAGCGAAAGCGATGTACAGCAACTGGCGGCTGAGTCCGGTGACGATCGCAGCGTGGTGATTGGCGTCGGCGGCGGCGCACTGCTCGACACCGCGAAAGCCCTCGCCCGCCGTCTCGGTCTGCCATTTGTTGCCGCTCCGACGATCGCCGCCACCTGCGCAGCCTGGACACCGCTCTCCGTCTGGTATAACGATGCCGGACAGGCGCTGCATTATGAGATTTTCGACGACGCCAATTTTATGGTGCTGGTGGAACCGGAGATTATCCTCAATGCACCGCAACAATATCTGCTGGCGGGGATCGGTGACACGCTGGCGAAATGGTATGAAGCGGTGGTGCTGGCTCCGCAACCAGAAACGTTGCCGCTAACCGTGCGACTGGGGATCAATAATGCGCAGGCCATTCGCGACGTATTGTTAAACAGTAGCGAACAGGCGCTGAGCGATCAGCAAAATCAACAGTTAACGCAATCATTTTGCGATGTGGTGGATGCTATTATTGCTGGTGGTGGGATGGTCGGTGGTCTGGGCGATCGTTTTACGCGTGTGGCGGCGGCTCATGCCGTGCATAACGGTCTGACTGTCCTGCCGCAAACCGAGAAATTTCTCCACGGCACCAAAGTCGCTTATGGCATTCTGGTACAAAGCGCCTTGCTGGGTCAGGATGATGTGCTGGCGCAATTAACCGGGGCGTATCAGCGTTTTCATCTGCCGACCACGCTGGCGGAGCTGGAAGTGGATATCAATAATCATGCGGAGATCGACAAAGTGATTACCCACACCCTGCGTCCGGTGGAATCCATTCATTACCTGCCAGTCACGCTGACACCAGATACGTTGCGTGCAGCGTTCGAAAAAGTGGAATCGTTTAAAGCCTGACGTGCAAATTTAGCAGCAGCGCGCGCCGCCTTTTCCACCGTAGCGCGCGTCCTGCCGCTCACGGAAAAACTCTTCGTAGGTCATCGGCGTTTGATCGGGATGGTTAACCCGCATATGTTCGACATAGTTGTCGTAATCAGGCATACCAATCATCAGCTTCGCCGCCTGACCTAAATATTTTCCGGCTTTTGCCAGTGAATCAAACATCTTGGCCTCCGCTAACCATGTTGCTGAAAGAGTGCCGGATGCGGCGTGAACGCCTTATCCGGCCTACAAATGCTATCAACGCGCTCGGTCAGTCCCCTCGCCCCATCGGGGAGAGGGTTAGGGTGAGGAGGAACCCTCGGCACTATGCCAACATTCGCCAACATCCCCCCTCACTCTGACTTTAGTGTGCGCCTTTTGCCTGCGCCACGATCTCCTCGACATTTTCCGGCATTGGCTCATACGGCGTTTCTTTCGCCGTTGGCTTCGGATCTTTCAATGCCGCCAGTGCCGTCTTAATCGAGAACAGCGCCAGAACCACCACGACCACCATAAAGAAGATGGTTAACCCGGCATCCAGACGGTTGTTGAACACCAGTTGCGCCAGCTGTGACTCAGTATACTGCGACGGAATATTGCCGCTGTCGATCATTGCCTGGAACTTATTAGCAATGGCCAGGAAGCCGACTTTCGCATCCGGGCTAAACGCTTTCTGCCAGCCTGCGGTCAGGGTACAAATCAGCAGCCAGGCCGTTGGTACCAGCGCCACCCAGGCGTAACGTTGACGTTTCATCTTGAACAACACCACGGCACAGAGCATCAGCGCCATCCCTGCCAGCATCTGGTTGGCAATACCAAACAGCGGCCACAGAGTGTTAATGCCGCCCAGCGGATCGACCACGCCCTGATGGAGGAAGTAGCCCCACGCCAGTACGCACAGCGCTGTTGCCAGCAGGTTAGCAGGCAGTGAATCGGTCCGCTTCAGGCCCGGAGAAACCACGCCCAGCAGATCCTGCAACATAAAGCGCGCAGCACGCGTACCCGCATCTACCGCCGTCAGAATAAACAGAGCTTCAAACAGAATGGCGAAGTGATACCAGAACGCCACATCCATCATACCACCCAGCGCACCGTGCAGGATGTAAGCCATCCCCACCGCCAGCGTCGGCGCACCGCCCGCACGGGAAATGATCGACTGTTCACCCACTTCGCTGGCAATCTGGTTGAGCGTATCTGGTGTAATGCTAAAGCCCCAGCTACTCACCACCTGCGCGGCAGAAGCGACTACATCCGCCGTCCCTGCCGGAGCCAGCACCGCCATTGGGCTGTTCATGGCAAAATACACGCCCGGATCGATGATACAGGCAGAAACCAGCGCCATAATCGCCACGAAGGATTCCATCAACATCCCACCGTAGCCGATAAAGCACGCCTGCCCTTCGTTCGCCAGCATCTTCGGCGTGGTGCCGGAAGAGATCAGCGCATGGAAGCCAGACACCGCACCACAGGCGATGGTGATAAACAGGAACGGGAACAGGTTACCGGTCCATACCGGGCCAGTGCCATCGACAAATTTGGTCAGCGCAGGCATGGTCAGCGTCGGGCGCATAATCAAAATGCCTACCGCCAGACCGACGATAGTCCCGATTTTCAGGAAGGTCGAGAGATAGTCACGCGGGGCCAGCAGCAACCACACCGGCAGCACCGCCGCCACAAAACCGTAGCCCACCAGCATCCAGGTCAGCTGCACGCCGGTAAAGTCAAAGTACGGTGCCCAGGTCGGACTTTCTGCCACCCAGCCGCCAGAGATAATGGCGAAAATCAGGAACACCAGGCCAATCACTGACACTTCGCCAATGCGGCCCGGACGCAGATAGCGCAGGTAGATTCCCATAAAAATCGCCAGCGGAATGGTGAACGCAACGGTATACGTTCCCCACGGGCTATGAGTCAGGGCTTTCACCACGATCATCGCCAGTACTGCAAGGATAATGACCATGATCATAAAGCAGGCTACCAGCGCAATCACCCCGGCAGTTGGCCCCATCTCTTCTTTGACCAGCTCACCCAGCGATCGACCGTCACGGCGCGTAGAAACAAACAGCACCATGAAATCCTGCACCGCACCAGCGAGAACCACCCCGGCGAGCAGCCAGATCATCCCTGGCAGGTAACCCATTTGCGCCGCCAGTACCGGCCCAACCAACGGACCTGCTCCGGCAATGGCCGCAAAATGGTGACCGAACAGCACTTTCTTGTCCGTCGGCACATAGTCCAGCCCGTCGTTATGGCGCACCGCTGGCGTCATACGCGTCGGGTCAACCGCCAGCACATTTTTGGCGATATACAGCCCATAAAAACGGTAAGCGATCAGATAGATACAGACCGACGCCACCACAATCCACAGCGCGTTGATCTGTTCCCCACGATTTAAAGCAATGTATCCCAGAGCAAATGCTCCCATTACAGAGAGCACTGTCCAGACGAGGTATTTCCCTGATTTGTTCATAGTTGTTATCCGTGTGCGTGTCCATAGAGATGTTACATTTTGTTTCTATAACATCTTTGTACGATTTAACAACACGGTAACCATGTAAATCGGAGTTGAAACCAATATTTAACTTAACAATGTTAACTCGATCACTCCGTTAACCGAGTTTTCCTGCAATCTCATTTAATTCTGTCGGGCTCATCCCAAAACTGCCGTACCCAGCCGACAAGTGCAGCAACGCCGCCCCTGTTCATCGAAAACGACGATTTCCCAGCTCTGATTTTGCCGCCCAAGATGCAGCGGCTGGCAGACGCCGCGTACCTTGCCTTCAGACACCGGGCGATGATGGGTGGCGTTAAGTTCCGTACCCACCACACACTGCCCGTCACGGGTCATCATAAATCCGGCCATCGATCCCAGTGTTTCAGCCAGCGCCGCCGACGCGCCGCCATGCAGCAGGCCAAACGGCTGATGAGTACGGGTATCAACCGGCATTTCGGCTTCCAGCACATCATCTCCCAGACGGGTATACACAATTCCCAGATGCGCCACCATTGTGTTATCGCTGGTGGCGTTCAGTTCGTCGAGCGTTAAATGGCGTTTCCAGATCATGCTTATGCCCCCAGCGTTGAGCCGCCATCGACCACAATATCCTGTAGGGTGATATGGCTGGCGAGGTCAGAGGCGAGGAACAAAATCGTGTTGGCGATCTCTTGTGGACGGGCGATTTTCCCCAGCGGAATGCCGAGTTTAAACTGCTCGCCAAAGCCGCGAATACGCTGTTCTTCGGCGTCATCGCTCACCCACAGCGTGCGTTGCATATCGGTGTCGGTGGAGCCAGGCGAAACCACATTACAGCGCACGCCGCTACCCGCCAGTTCCAGCCCGACGCTCAACGCCAGGCTTTTCAGCGCCGCTTTCGATGCGCCATAAGCACTCATACCAATACGCGGCGTGTGTGCGGCGTCGGACGCCACAGTGACAATCGCCCCGCCCCGCTGACGGCGAAACTGGTTCATGGTTTGCTGGAACAGGTTAAACGCACCGCCGACGTTAACCGCAAAAGTCTGCTGCCAGTCCTCTTTACTGAGCTGATCGGTCGCGCCCATGCGCAAAATTCCCGCCGCATTGATCAGCACGTCCAGTCGCTCCGTTTCAGCTAACAGTCGCTGACATACCTGCGCCACCTGCCCGGCGTCGGCAACATCCATTACTTCGGTCGCAAAGGGATATTGCTCCTGAGTGAACGCTTGATCAAAACCTGTAACTTTCGCTCCCGCCTCAACAAACGCCAGCGCCGTGGCGTAGCCGATACCTTTACCTGCGCCGGTTACCCAGACATTTTTACCGCTGAAATCCATTATTTCACCTCGCGGGAGAGTAGCTTCCACCAGGCGTCGATGGTCGGGTTTTTCGCCAGCATGACAAAGTCGATATCACCATGCACTTTGCGCCAGCGCGCCGCCAGCGCCATCATGCGCACCGAATCCAGACCGTAGTCGATCAGGTTGTCGTCATCGAACGGTTCATCGGACTCGTCCAGCAACGGCAGGATAACCTCACGCAGCGCCGCTTTGCTGGCGGGGACAGGTGCTGGCAGTAATTCTTCAGTCATCACCACCCGGCCAGACCGCCCGGCCACATATTTCAGCGACATCAAATGCTCGTCACGGCTGAAATCGGCCAGCGCATCCGCCACCATAAACGGTTTAATATCGCGCATAAATGCGTCGGTTGCGGTGGTCATACAGCCAATGTGGGCATATACCCCGGTAATAATCAGCTGGTTACGTCCACTCTCTTTGAGCATTTGCTCCAGCGGAGAACGATGAAACGCGCTGTAGCGCCACTTCACCAGCACCGTGTCGTCGGCATCTGGCGTCAGGCGATCCACCACCTTTTGCTGTTCCGGCGAACGGGTCAGGCCCGGCCCCCACATATCATTCAACAGCGCCCGATCTTCATCGCTCTGCTCTTTCGGCTGGGCGGTGTAATAAACCGGGATATTGTGCTGTTTGCAGTAGTCGCGCAGCGCAGCAATATTCGCGATCACCTGCTCCATCATCGGGCAGTTCTCGCCCCAGAAGCTGACAAAATAGTCCTGCATATCATGGATTAACAACGCGGCACGTTGCGGTTCAAAGGCCCAGTCGACTTTATTCTTAGGGATATCGTGAGACTCCGGCAGTGCGTAAGCCTGTAATTTTGGAATAGCCATCGTGTTCTCTCCTTCAGGCTGATGCGCGTGACGCCAGCCACTGACGTAATTGTTTTTTATCGACTTTCCCGACCGCCGTCAGCGGAAGTGAATCTACACACTCCACGCGATCCGGTAATTTAAATTCGGCAATACCCTGTTCACGCAGGAAACGACGCACCTGCACCGCGCGCAGCGGTTCTTTCACCACCAGATAAGCGCAGCTTTTTTCGCCCATCAGCTCATCTTCCATGCTCACCAGTGCGGCGTAGATCACCGCCGGATGGCGCAGCAGCAGGTTTTCGATCTCTTCGGCAGCGATCTTCTCACCGCCACGGTTGATCTGATCTTTCTCGCGCCCCTGCACGGTGATGTACCCCTCTGGATCAATAGAGATCAGATCGCCGGAACAGTAAAAACCGTTGGCATCAAAGGCGCTGGCATTGTGCTGCGGGCTTTTGTAATAGCCACGGAAGGTGTACGGACCGCGGGTCATCAGGCGTCCAACTTCCCCTTGCGGCAGTGGATTTCCTTCGGCATCGGCAACCCACACTTCATCGTCCGGACACATTGGGTAACCCTGGGTATGGATAATTTTCTCCGCGCTATCATCAAGACGGGTGTAGTTCACCAGCCCTTCCGCCATGCCAAACACCTGCTGCAACTGGCAGCCAATCTCAGCGGGAATACGCGCCGCAAGGGTGGCAGAAAGACGTGCGCCGCCGACCTGTAACAGTTTCAGCGAGGCAAGCTGCGCCCGGCTTTCACCTTCGGTCAGCGCCTGCAACCACAGGCTGACTGCCGGTGGCACCAGCGCGGTGACGTTCACCTGATGTTTTTCAATCAATGGGAAGCAAAGCGTGGCGCTGGGATCGGCCGCCAGAACAACCGTTCCTCCGGCAAGAAAGACGCCCAGCGATCCCGGCGAACTCATGGCGTAGTTATGAGCCGCCGGGATCGCGCACAGGTAGCGTGTCTGTTGTGTGAACTGACAAATCTCGACGCTACGACGCACGCTGTAGTAGTAGTCGTTATGAGTGCGCGGGATCAGTTTCGGTGTGCCGGTGGTGCCGCCGGAAAGCTGGAAATAGGCCACTTCATCAGCAGGTGATGGCGTGGCAGTAAAATCCTCAGCCGGATGGTTAATCGCATCCTGCAAGTTATGCTCACCGCTGTCGTTGTGCAGTTGCACCACGCGAATGGAGGAATGTTCTGTGACGAAAGTATTGAGGAAATCATCCCCGCTAAACAGCGCATGTTGGCGATCGGCAATCAGCAATGCGGGTTCAATCTGGCTGGCATAGGCGTTCAGTTCACTACGCTGATGGCTGAACAGCGCCAGCACCGGCGCAACGCCCAGTTTCAGCAGCGCGAAAAAGGTAATATACAATTCAGCGACGTTACCCAGTTGTACCAGCGCGGTTTCACCAGGTTTAATGCCCTGACGGCGTAAACTACACGCGAGGTTATCCGCCGCCTGATTCAGCTCCCGGTAACTCAACTGTCGCTCGCCGTCGATAACCGCGATGCTGTCACTCGCAGCGTGGCGAGTCAGAATGTCGGTCAGCGGCAAATCCTGCCAGTAGCCTTTTTCCCGATAGCGACGGGCAAACTCTTCCGGCCAGCGGGTGAATGGAATGCTCATCCTCGCTCCTTAATGCAATCCAAAAACGTTCAACATGGTAGAAAGTTTGACGCCTGTTTCGCGCCACTCACCCAACGGTGACGACGCAGGCACAATCCCCGCTCCGGCAAACAGACGCACCTGATTTTCCCGCAGCTTCGCGCAGCGGATGGTCACCACCCATTCGCCGTTACCTTCGCTGTCACACCAACCCACAATGCCGCCAAACAGTTCGCGGTCGAATGGCTCCAGTTCAGCAATAACCTGGGTCGCGGCCTGATGCGGGAAACCGCTCAGCGCGGGGGTTGGATGCAGCAGACAGGCCAGAGTCAGTGCGTTTTCTTGCGAATTCGCTTTACCTTCAAAGGGAGTTGCGAGATGCCACAGCGTCGGCGTGGTAATCAATTGTGGAGAGGAGGGAACGTGTAACTCACTACTGCGTTCGCGCAGTACCTCTTTCATCGCCTGAGTCACCAGTTCATGTTCATGGCGATCTTTTTCTGACGCCAGCAGACGATTACCCGCTTCGCGATCGAGCACTTCATCCGGCTGACGACGCGCGGAACCGGCTAACGGAATGGAGCTAAAACGCTCGCCGTCTTTACGTAGCAGCAGTTCCGGGCTGGCCCCCAGCAGGACGCCACCATCAGCCAGCGGGACATGGAAGTTGTAACTAACCGGGTTTTGCGCAATCAACCGTTCCAGCAATACGCCACTATCAATGGCGGCGTCAGTGGTGATATCAATCAATCGTGACAACACCACTTTGTCGACCTGCGGCGTGGCGGTAAGTGCGGCGGCGCGGGCAACCATCTGTTCAAACGTGGTTTGTTCAGGAATTGCCTGGCGTTCCACCACGTTCAGCGACTGGCTGCGGGTAAAACGGCGGGCTGAGGTCTGTTTTTCCTGGCGGGAGAACGACTGCCAGGATTCGGGAATATACAGCGACGAAGGCTGACGTGGATCGAAGGGAATCGCCCCGACCATCACCGGATTTTTGATGCCCTGCGCTTTGGCATCGGCAAACAGCGCGGCGAGTTTTTGCTGGAAGGGACTGTCGGGCGAATCCCCGTTCACAGCCGGTTCATCGAAGCGGGCGAAACATCCTGACGTCGTAAAACTGCGGTACGGCGACATAAAGAAAAAGCGATTGGGCGCAAGTGTTGCCATGGTCTGCTGTACTTCCTCAGCCAGTGACGTATCCATATCATCCTCCACAAAATGATAAAGGCTTTAATAATGATTATCATTTATATTTTCGGTCGCTAACCTAAAAGCAAACGCGCACTATGTCAACTCTTGAGGTAACGCAATCTGCAACTCGGGGTTGCATCTGGTTGTGGTTACAATGAAAATGAGAAGCATTATTGATGGATTCGCATAAGCGCAATGTGATGTCCTGCGCCGTTCTGCCCCCTCTCCCTTCCAGGGTGAGGGCTGGGGTGAGGGTTAATGTTCGCACCAGTGCTGGCTGTTCCCCTCACCCTAACCCTCTCCCCAAAGGGGCGAGGGGACGGATTGTGCGCTTTGTCGAATTTGTCATTACGCCCTTAACCTTATTAATAACAGGAAGCTGATTTGTGAGACTCGCCCCGCTCTACCGCAACGCCCTTCTATTAACAGGACTTTTACTTTCAGGAATAGCCGCAGTTCAGGCCGCTGACTGGCCGCGTCAGATTACTGACAGCCGTGGCACACATACACTGGAAAGCCAGCCGCAGCGTATTGTTTCCACCAGCGTCACCCTGACCGGCTCACTGCTGGCGATTGATGCTCCGGTGATCGCCAGCGGCGCGACCACGCCGAATAACCGCGTCGCGGATGACCAGGGCTTTTTACGCCAGTGGAGCAAGGTGGCGAAAGAACGCAAACTGCAACGGCTCTATATCGGCGAACCGAGCGCCGAAGCCGTTGCCGCGCAAATGCCGGATCTGATTTTAATTAGCGCAACCGGCGGGGATTCGGCGCTGGCACTGTATGATCAGCTTTCCACCATCGCCCCGACATTAATCATCAATTACGACGACAAAAGCTGGCAGTCGCTGTTAACGCAGCTTGGCGAAATTACCGGGCATGAGAAACAAGCGGCAGAGCGGATTGCACAGTTTGATAAGCAACTGGCAGCGGCGAAAGAGCAAATCAAATTACCGCCGCAGCCGGTCACTGCCATTGTCTATACCGCCGCTGCACACAGTGCCAATCTCTGGACGCCGGAATCAGCACAAGGGCAGATGCTGGAACAACTCGGCTTTACGCTGGCGAAGTTGCCCGCAGGGTTAAACGCCAGCCAAAGCCAGGGCAAACGCCATGACATCATTCAGCTTGGTGGGGAAAATCTGGCTGCTGGGTTAAATGGCGAGTCACTATTCCTGTTCGCCGGTGATCAGAAAGATGCCGATGCGATTTATGCCAATCCACTGCTCGCGCACCTGCCCGCAGTACAAAACAAGCAGGTTTATGCGCTGGGAACCGAGACGTTCCGCCTGGATTACTACAGCGCCATGCAAGTGCTGGAACGACTTAAGGCGCTGTTTTAAGCATTAACTGTCAGACGCTGTCACCTGCGGCGGCGTCTGGCGAAAACGTCGCAACTCCACCAGCACCAGCAATAACAACACGCCGATAATCAACAAACCAAAACCGCTCGCGCTTGCGGAAGCAACCGGTGTCATCATCGCGCCCAAACCACCCAGCAGCGCCGCGCCTATGGCATCGCCCGTCACGTTCTGCGCCGTCCACAAACCGTTAATCCGCCCTAACATCGCTTCCGGGGTTTGCGTTTGCAGCATTGTATATTGCAGCAACGAACTAACCGCGCTCAGCCAGCCGAACAGCGCCAGACAAACCACGCCTAAAATCCACATCGGCATCAGGCCAAACAGACCAATGGCGAGGAACGATCCCAGCGTGGAGAGCAGCATCAATAACCCTGGTCGCGCACTATGTGCCAGCTTCCCGCTGGTTAACGCACCAATAGCCGCGCCGAGCGGGATCGCCGCGTAGAGAAAACCAATCTGTGCCGCTGACATCTGCCAGTTGTCAGCCAGCGCCGGATACAGTACCCGCACCGCGCTCGCCATCGTCAATAAACCACCCAGCAGCGCAATCCCGCCCACCAGCGGGCTGGCAAGCAGAAAACGAAATCCTGCCAGTAATGATTTCAACGGATGCTCACGCGGCTGCGGTGGCGGTGGCAACGCCGGAAGGCTTAACAACGGTAGCAAGGTAATAAACGTGCCCGCCGCCGCCAGCCCGTAGTTCCAGGCTACGCCACCGGTCGCTAGCAATAAACCGCCAATCATGGGCGAAATCACCGACCCCAGACGCACGGTCAACATGGTGATCGCCCCGGCCTGCATTAAGTTTTCACGCCCTACCAGTGCTGGTGTCGCCGCCAATAGCGCCGTAACGCCAAGCGATGCGAAAAAACCATCCCATAAACCAAGTAAATAGATTGCCAGCAATGACGGCTCCGGCAGCAGTGCATTAAGGCACAGTCCAATGAAGCCAATGCCACAGGTGCCGCGCGCCAGCAAAATCACTTTTTTGCGCTCATAGCGATCCGCCAGCACACCGCCAACCATCAGGCCAACAAACATCGCGCCGCCGGTCAGCGTCACCGAAAGCCCCACCTGCCAGGTAGAATGCGTCATCATCTGGATCTGCACCGGCACCGCGACGCCGAGCAAACCCAGAGACACAATTGAGATAAAACGAGCGAGGAATACTGCGCGAAACGCCGGGTGCGTTTTCAACAGGCTGAGGTTAAGCAGCCAGGATTGTTTATTCATTACAATGCCTTGCCATCAAATATTTTAAATACCTATTCTTAGGCTGCACATGCTAACATATCCAAATAAGATCGATAACGATAATTAATTTCATTATCATGGAAGTTCGTATGTCTGGTTCTGTTGCCGTGACACGCGCCATTGCCGTGCCCGGATTGCTGTTATTACTGATTATCGCGACGGCATTAAGCCTGCTCATTGGGGCAAAATCACTCCCCGCTTCCGTAGTGCTGGAGGCCCTCTCCGGCACCTGCCAGAGCGCCGACTGCACCATCGTGCTCGACGCGCGACTGCCGCGCACCCTTGCCGGTTTACTTGCAGGCGGCGCGCTTGGCCTTGCCGGGGCGTTGATGCAAACCCTCACCCGAAATCCACTTGCCGACCCCGGCTTGCTTGGCGTGAATGCCGGAGCCAGCTTTGCCATTGTGCTGGGTGCGGCGCTGTTTGGTTACTCATCCGCGCAGGAACAACTGGCGATGGCCTTCGCCGGGGCGCTGGTGGCCTCATTGATTGTTGCCTTTACCGGCAGTCAGGGCGGCGGGCAGTTAAGTCCGGTGCGTTTAACCCTGGCGGGCGTGGCGCTGGCGGCGGTGCTGGAAGGACTGACCAGCGGCATCGCCCTGCTTAATCCTGACGTCTACGATCAACTGCGTTTCTGGCAAGCCGGTTCGCTGGATATTCGCAATCTACATACCTTAAAAGTGGTGCTGATCCCGGTGCTGATCGCCGGAGCAACTGCGCTATTACTGAGTCGCGCGCTGAACAGTTTGAGCCTCGGCAGTGACACCGCGACGGCGCTGGGCAGTCGCGTGGCGCGCACACAGTTAATTGGTCTGCTGGCGATTACCGTGCTTTGTGGTAGTGCGACAGCGGTAGTTGGCCCGATTGCCTTTATTGGCCTGATGATGCCGCATATGGCGCGTTGGCTGGTGGGTGCCGATCATCGCTGGTCGCTGCCCGTCACGCTACTCGCCACCCCTGCCCTGCTGCTGTTTGCCGATATCATCGGGCGGGTGATTGTGCCCGGCGAGTTGCGCGTTTCTGTGGTCAGTGCGTTTATTGGTGCACCGGTGCTGATCTTCCTCGTGCGACGTAAAACGCGAGGTGGTGCATGATTTACGTCTCTCGCCGATTACTCATCACCTGTTTGCTGCTTATTTCCGCCTGTGTGGTTGCAGGTATCTGGGGATTACGCAGCGGTGCCGTCACGCTGGAAACCTCGCAGGTATTCGCCGCGCTGATGGGCGATGCGCCGCGCAGTATGACGATGGTGGTCACCGAATGGCGTTTACCACGCGTGCTGATGGCGCTGTTGATTGGCGCGGCACTGGGCGTCAGCGGTGCGATTTTTCAGTCGCTGATGCGTAACCCGCTCGGCAGCCCTGACGTAATGGGCTTTAACACCGGGGCGTGGAGCGGCGTGCTGGTGGCGATGGTGCTGTTTGGTCAGGACCTGACGGCTATCGCGCTGGCAGCAATGGTGGGCGGCATTGTCACTTCGCTGTTGGTCTGGCTGCTCGCCTGGCGTAACGGTATCGACACCTTTCGGTTGATTATTATCGGCATCGGCGTTCGCGCCATGCTGGTGGCCTTTAATACCTGGCTGTTGCTGAAAGCGTCTTTAGAAACGGCGCTAACAGCGGGTTTGTGGAATGCCGGATCGCTCAATGGCCTGACGTGGGCAAAAACTTCGCCTTCCGCACCCATCATTATATTGATGCTCATTGCCGCCGCCTTGCTGGTGCGGCGAATGCGCTTGCTGGAGATGGGCGATGATACCGCCTGCGCGCTGGGCGTCAGCGTCGAGCGTTCGCGTCTGTTAATGATGCTGGTTGCAGTGGTGCTTACCGCTGCGGCAACGGCGCTTGCCGGGCCGATTTCCTTTATTGCTTTAGTCGCGCCGCACATTGCCCGACGCATTAGCGGCACCGCTCGCTGGGGGCTGACCCAGGCGGCGCTGTGCGGAGCGCTGTTACTGCTGGCGGCCGATCTCTGCGCCCAACAACTGTTTATGCCGTATCAACTTCCGGTTGGCGTCGTTACCGTCAGCCTCGGCGGTATTTACCTTATCGTCTTGTTAATTCAGGAGTCTCGCAAAAAATGACCGAATCAGTAGCCCGTTTGCGCGGCGAACAGTTAACCCTGGGATATGGCAAATATACCGTTGCGGAAAATCTGACTGTAGAAATTCCTGATGGTCACTTCACGGCAATTATCGGACCAAATGGCTGTGGTAAATCCACGTTACTGCGTACCTTAAGCCGCCTGATGACGCCTGCTCACGGGCATGTCTGGCTGGATGGCGAGCACATTCAACATTACGCCAGTAAAGAAGTTGCACGCCGGATTGGTCTGTTGGCGCAAAATGCTACCACGCCGGGCGATATCACCGTGCAGGAGCTGGTGGCGCGTGGACGTTATCCGCATCAACCGCTGTTTACCCGCTGGCGCAAAGAGGATGAAGAAGCGGTAACGAAAGCGATGCAGGCCACGGGAATAACTCATCTGGCAGATCAAAGCGTGGATACCCTTTCTGGCGGACAACGCCAGCGAGCGTGGATCGCGATGGTGCTGGCCCAGGAAACGGCAATTATGCTGCTCGACGAACCCACGACCTGGCTGGATATCAGTCATCAGATTGATCTACTGGAACTGTTAAGCGAACTGAACCGCGAGAAAGGCTATACCCTGGCGGCGGTGCTGCACGATCTTAATCAGGCCTGTCGTTACGCCAGCCATTTGATTGCATTGCGGGAAGGGAAAATTGTTGCTCAGGGAGCGCCGAAGGAGATTGTCACTGCTGAACTGATTGAGCGCATTTATGGTCTGCGATGCATGATCATTGACGATCCGGTAGCCGGAACGCCGCTTGTGGTGCCGCTCGGACGAACGGCACCTTCAACCGCAAATAGTTAAACTAAGTGGTCTGCCATCATGGCATCCTGTTTTCTGGATGCCATCGCATAGCGCAATAACACGCTACCACAAGCCACCATCCCGCCGATCAGCGCGGAAAGGATCACAATAATCGCCTTACCCGGACCGTCTTTTTTCACTGGCAATGACGGGCTTAACTGATATTTAAACGGCGTAAAATTCACATCGTTGATATTTGCTTTTGTTAACTGCTCAACAAGATACTGACGATTACGTAATTCACCGTTCAGTTCCGCAACGTCAGTGACCGCTTTTTCAATTTCCAGTTTGCGTTCAATACCGTCTGCGCCGAGAGAAATAGAGAAATCGGGGTCATCTTTAACGGCCTGACCATTACTGTATACGGGCTTTTTAATTCCCGCCGCGTTGGCAATGTCGAGTGAATAATTGAGGCGCTGAATGTTTGCATCAAGTTGATTTTTCGTTTTAATGCGATCCTGAGCCAGTTTTTCTTTTTCAAACTGGGTTTTGATCTCCAGTTTATTACGGACGTTTTCTATCGACTCTTTCACCACCAACGCAGAGATATAATCGATATACCCGCTCAAAACGGTCTGCGCCTCTTTACTGGTTGGCGCGGTAAAACTTAGCGTCCAGGAGGTATACAGTGACGGTTCATCTTTTTTCTTACTGGCATTGTCATCAACCGCTTTCATTTTTTCGCTCAATGCAACAATAGCGCGATGCAAATCCAGTTCATCGATTTTCGCCTCTTTTAATTGGTCCATCACATAAGGTGATGAACGCAGGTACTCTTCCAGCAAGCTAACAGACTGAAACTTCTTGATAAACAGGTTAAATGCACCGCCACGGTCGATATTAACATCGAGATCAAGAACGCGGAGTTTGGTAAAGGTTTTCTCCAGGTCCTGCCACTGAATGGCTTCGGCGGGAGTAATAACGGCTGAGCTGGTCCATTTTTGCGGCAGGATGAAAGAGATCAGTAAACCTGCGCAGGCAAATGCAAAAACGACCGCC
>NZ_SJWV01000799.1:0-255 GCF_004352695.1 Escherichia sp. KCJ4928 | reverse complement strand
CAGCGGAAATACGTCAGGTGGATGCGCACCTGAAGCGCCTGCGTGAACTGGAAGCCGGTAAGGCCGCCACGGCGCAGCCGGTGAAACAGGCCGGTAACGGGAATGTGGCCGCGGTGGCTTCTGCGCCTGTGATCCGTGTGGAGCAGAAACTGGATAAGGGGATTGGTTTCGCACGTTTTGCCAAATCGCTGGCTGCGGCTAAAGGTGTCCGCTCTGAAGCCCTGGAAGTGGCCCGTCGTCAGTATCCGGATGACA
>NZ_SJWV01000798.1:0-255 GCF_004352695.1 Escherichia sp. KCJ4928 | reverse complement strand
ATATCCGCGATAATTTTCGTGGCGGGGTTACGTCTGAAGACAGTCATATCAATGTTTCTTCATCTTCAGTCCTGTTCTCAGATGCATCGTCATTTATAAACAGCTCCCTGAATATTCATAAAGGAGGAGCGCTGACCGCTCAGGGAGGGCTGTTTACAAGTGGAAGCATTGATATTGGTGACGCTTCCCTTCTGCTTACCGGTACACCAGTGAATTCAGATGATGCTGCTTTTTTACCGACCATCAATATGGCTG
>NZ_SJWV01000797.1:0-255 GCF_004352695.1 Escherichia sp. KCJ4928 | reverse complement strand
GGCCGTATGAGTTCATCTGTACGGGTCGCCCGGACGAAGGCATCCCGGCGGTTTGCTTCAAACTGAAAGATGGTGAAGATCCGGGATACACCCTGTACGACCTCTCTGAACGTCTGCGTCTGCGCGGCTGGCAGGTTCCGGCCTTCACTCTCGGCGGTGAAGCCACCGACATCGTGGTGATGCGCATTATGTGTCGTCGCGGCTTCGAAATGGACTTTGCTGAACTGTTGCTGGAAGACTACAAAGCCTCCCTGA
>NZ_SJWV01000796.1:0-255 GCF_004352695.1 Escherichia sp. KCJ4928 | reverse complement strand
CTTCAGTATCACTGACAACCTGATGCTGGAGCCACAACTGCAGTACACCTGGCAGGGACTTTCCCTGGATGACGGCCAGGATAACGCCGGTTATGTGAAGTTCGGGCATAGCAGTGCACAACATGTGCGTGCCGGTTTCCGTCTGGGCAGTCACAACGATATGACCTTTGGTGAAGGCACCTCATCCCGTGCCCCCCTGCGTGACAGTGCAAAACACAGTGTGCGTGAACTGCCGGTGAACTGGTGGGTACAGCC
>NZ_SJWV01000795.1:0-255 GCF_004352695.1 Escherichia sp. KCJ4928 | reverse complement strand
CTACGTTCTCCTGTGGTTTATCTTTAGCCGATGGTTCAGGACTGGCCTGCTGCACTGGCTGAATCTCTGCAGGTTCAGAAGGTGAATCTGTTTCTGCTGTGCCGGTGTCGTGAGCCGTGGTCGTAACCGTGGCGTCAGCATTGGGTTCTTGTGCTAATACATTTCGGTCGTCAGTGGTGGCGGCAGAGGTATTCTTTGCGTTGCTGTCAATGGCAGAAACAGCATTCACCTGCGGTTCATTCGGGGAGGCTGTCC
>NZ_SJWV01000794.1:0-255 GCF_004352695.1 Escherichia sp. KCJ4928 | reverse complement strand
AAGTGCACAGTGGGCAACAAAGCAATGGCCACAGTTTTCCGGTGTGGTCGCGCTGACGGCAGAAAACCGTAATCGGATCTTGAAGCTACTGGGGCTGCAGCCAGTTGGTGAGGTCTGGGGAGTAGGACGCAGACTGACGGAAAAGCTGAATGCGCTGGGTATTAACACAGCACTGCAGCTGGCGCAGGCTAACACGGCATTCATCCGGAAAAACTTCAGCGTCATTCTTGAGCGTACGGTACGCGAACTCAACGG
>NZ_SJWV01000793.1:0-255 GCF_004352695.1 Escherichia sp. KCJ4928 | reverse complement strand
CGTGTTCAACCAGGGCTTCGGCCTGCTGACCGGTGGCATAGTGGGTATGCAGGATGCGACCGTTCCAGGCCGGCTCACCGTGCAGGTGGCAGTAAACGGTACGGAACACCCCGTCGCGGCAAAAAACAGAAATCGTGCTGCTGACTGTCATGAAAACGTCTCCTTCTGCTGAATCAGGTCGCCGGGCCGACCGGTTGCTCCCCCGGAGGGGCGAAAGCCCCTTCTGCCGTCCACTTCTTCGGGGTTTCTCCCCGC
>NZ_SJWV01000792.1:0-255 GCF_004352695.1 Escherichia sp. KCJ4928 | reverse complement strand
CGACGTCCCGTCCGTTGTTAAAGACATTGCCCTGGTGGCCGGTGCGGACAACATGGCGGATTCCAATAAACAGGAACCAGACTATCCCCATAATGGCGATAATTGCGTTAAACACCATGAACAGGTTACCGATAATGGTGTTGCTGCTGGCTGTCAGGGGATTTGTGACCACGTCGCCAAAAATGGTGACCAGTGCCTGGCGCGACAGGTCATCCGGATTGGTGGCGGCGCTCACAATGTCCTGATAGGTGACGA
>NZ_SJWV01000791.1:0-255 GCF_004352695.1 Escherichia sp. KCJ4928 | reverse complement strand
GGTTAATCAGGCCCGCATCCTGCTGAAAAACAACACACACGAAAACGACTGATGTTATCGCCGCCTTCGGGCGGCGATTCAGGGAGACCATTAATCATGAACAAAACGCTGAATGCACTGGTTTGTCACCACGCCCGTAACCTGCTGCTGGCGCAGGGCTGGCCGGAAGAGACGGATATTGAACAACTGAATCCGCACTATCCGGGCTGGATCAGCATTTATGTGCGACTGGATGTATCCCGGCTGGCGACGTTA
>NZ_SJWV01000790.1:0-255 GCF_004352695.1 Escherichia sp. KCJ4928 | reverse complement strand
ACACTATCACCTGCTGCTGCTGGTCAACCGGGATACCTGGTGTCGTGCCGGCGATTACCGCGCTCCGGGGTCACTGGCCGGGATGATTAAACAGGCCTGGTGCAGTGCCCTGGGAGTGGATGCCGGACGTTATGACACGCTGGCACATTTTCCTGACAAGCCAGCGGTGTGGCTGGAACGCGATGATGAAACCGGCTTTCAGCAGGTGCTGGAACGTTCTGGCTATCTGGCGAAGGAGCATACCAAAGCTCGCGG
>NZ_SJWV01000078.1:0-18493 GCF_004352695.1 Escherichia sp. KCJ4928 | reverse complement strand
ATTAAATCACAATACATCAATAATAGGACATGAATATGCGTATAACTGCGACGGCTTCCCCATGCCGAAAATCGGGGATGATTTCTGTTTTTATTACGAACTTAGGAAAATATAACGAAGGTGAACTGGTTGGTGAGTGGCGATTCAAAACAGGGAAATTAGCCCATTCACTGTTTGGCTTCTCGATTGAAATCCAACGCTGCTAAGCCTTGCCAGTACTGGATAAAAGCAAGGTTTGGCACTTTTTGCGCCTTAAACCAACTTCGAGCCCAAAGTACAAACCGTTTGATTTTTTAAACCCAAAATGCAAACGATCGTTTGGCGTCTCGATTTTTACACTTGGCGAATGCCGCCAAACAGCACCGTATTGGACTATGTATATCAAATAGTTAGCCGCGCACAGGTCATCATAAAAAACCGATTTGACTGGTTAGTTTCATGGCCATTTCTTTCATCTATTTCATCACCGAGTCTGCACCCGACGACTGAAAATAGACGGCAAGACGAACCAACAAGGTGATAAGTGACGTGTTATGGGCAAGTGGCAACGATTGGGATAGAGAATGGATACAGCAGGTGGTCGCTTTACTGGTTGGGCATGGTGCGTTTACTCTCTACCCAGCATTAAGCCAGTGCGATAATGCGGCCGAACGCTTAACCCGCTGGTTGACCTATCAGTTACCACGCGTTAAACAAGCGCACCCAGGCTGCCCGATTCACCAATGGCTAAATAGCATTGGCGCACAAGTGATCGTAGAAAAATGGCAAAGCCCCGAGCAATGGCCAAACCTGTATTGGCTACCTTTACCTGATGTTGATGGCAACGCGCAAGGCGGGTTAGCTTTGTTACCAGCGCATTTATTACCGGCAGATTTTTTATCGGTATATGTGGATGGCACGATTCAAACCAGAACATTGCAAGCAAACACACCGGCCAACACCTGTATTTTTTGGTGCATCACACCTTTATCTAAAACAGGAAAGCGCGCTACCTTGCACCCCAAACAGCAAAACCGAGCTTTTTGCCTGCCCAGCTCGCCGGAGCAAATGGGTAAATCGTGCACAGGTTTATTACTGAGCGGTTTAAGAAAAGACAATGGAAAATGAAACGGCAACGTGATCAGCCACCAGATCAACCTAGCGCTGCTGCACCATCTTTGTAGACCGGAGAATGATGTTTGGATGAAAGCGAGTTTTGGTACCCTCATCATTGAGGGTACCAACAGCAAAATACTCGGCGAATGCTATTGTCTAAGCACAGCGCCAAGCCTTAGCGGCACGAATAGTTGTTAACCTTACTCAGCTTTAGCAAACTGCTGGGTGAAGTAAGTCAATGAATTAGCTTCTTTTACGGCATCATGCGGAATGAGTAAGTATTTCCAAGGTTTGCCACCGTGCTGTGCAAGGTATTCACTGGCATGACTACACCATTTCACACCACTGCGGGCTTTTTCGGTGACTTCCTCATTCCAACTGCCGTCTTGGTTTTGATGTTGAGTACTTTTAGTTTCAATCATCAATACATAGTCGGCGGTTTCAGCAACGAAATCCGGCACGTATTCAGGATGCTCGCTACCGCGTTTGTAGTACATCTTGAATTGGCCTTTGGCAGGCTTAAACCACTTCTCGCAGTCGCGTTCTAAAATCACCGCAAAACGGCGCTCAGTGTCTGAATCAAACTTTTGCAATGGGTATAGACAACGGCTAAAGCCGCCAAAGAGCATTTGTTTGATTCGACTGACATCGCGTACTGTATCACGGTAGCTTTGCACCGGCTGGTCTTGCGCTATGGTGTAAGCGCAGTCACGTAAGGTACTAAAGCCACTGCGTACATCGACAACGTACTCGGTTGCTTCTTCAAAGAAGTGGTTGTTCAGTTGCGCATGAATTAACTTCGCAATCGCATCACTCTGGTTTTGCAGAATGTTCTCAACCACATCGTCGTCGTTTTCAGCGGCCAGTGTATTGACAGCTTGAGTGGCTAGGTCAAACAAAAGTTCAGCTTGCTCGTCGTAAGGAATATCGTCGTAATCGAACAGCTTCTTCAAAATATAGTTTTGTTTCACCGGCTCGTAGTTGCCCGAATCGCCTTCGCCACGAATGGTTTGGTGATTGTCTTGCAGGCTTTGTTGAATCAGAGTTCGGTCGATAGGTTTTAAACCTTTAATGGCAGCAATGTCCAAATCGAACGGGTGATAGCCGGTACGTACTTCACCTGATGGTGAAACAATAATACGCGGAATATCTATGGTGTTATCCACCGTGAGCTGGGTGACTTGCTCAACAATCGCCGCAATATCCACCGATTCTTCAGTAAATAGCTCCCGTTGCTCTTGGGTTAACTGAGCTTTTACTTGTTCGGTGATCTGTGCTTTTACCTCAGTCGTTAACAATGCTTTGCTGGTCGGCGCATCGGTAGGGCGTGTTTGATATTGCTTGATCACGTCCAATGCAGCGCGGGCAACGGTTTGTTGGTTAGGCGTGGTATAAGTGGCTTTAGGTTCTTGTACCTCACGGTTACCGTCTGCACCGGTTGCGGTTACACCTGAACCAGTCAGTTGCTGCTCTAGGTTCGATTTAACCTGCACACTTTGTTTGGTTACATCGTCTTCTGGGCGATCTAATACGCGTGTTTTCAGGCGCAGTGGGTTATTCGGGTCGTTAGCCTCATCAACAATTTCTTGGAATTTGTCGTGCGCAACAATGCTCAGCGTATCGACGGCTTCAACACCTGTACGTTTGCCATAAGGTAAACGCAAACCACGGCCAATTGACTGTTCAATTAGGGTTCTGGCGTTGGCTGCACGTAGTGGCACAATGGTGTACAGGTTAGTAACGTCCCAACCTTCTTTCAGCATGTTAACGTGAATGACGATCTCGGTTGGCTCATCGACATGCTCAACATTGAGCAGTGCTTGAATAGTTTCTTCTTCTTTTTTACTGCTATCCACTTGAATGACTTTGCCACGGTAGCGGCCGTCAAACACTGTTTCAAGTTTGGTTAAAAGCTCTGCTGCATGCGTGGTATCACGGGCAATCACCAACATAAAAGGCTTAACTAACTTAGCATCGTTTTCATGTGCATAAGTGATTAAATCCACCTTGGTTTGCTCATGTAAACGAATACCGTCCATTAACTTAATGGTTTCTAGTTCGTCTTTATCATATTGGCTGGCATCAAAGTTACGCTGAGTAACAACGGCAGGCTCTTTAACAAAACCATCATCCATGGCACAGGCCAATGGGTAATCAATCACCACATTTTTAAAGTGCACAGGGCCACGACTTGATTCGGTAAATGGTGTGGCCGTTAGCTCTAATGCGAATAGTGGATTAAGCTCATTGAGCGCACGCATACCGGCATCGGCACGATAGCGATGCGATTCGTCCATCAGCAGCACTAAGTCAGGTAAGTTTGATAGATACTCAAAGTAGCTTTCGCCTAGGGTTTCCGCTAAACGCTTAATACGCGGGGCTTTGCCTCCACGTACTTCGGTGTTAATTTTCGCGATGTTAAACACATTGATCCGAACCGAACCAAATAGATCGCCCATGACTTGTGCGCCGCGGCTCTCATAGTTATCACCGGTGATCACTTCTGGCGGTGCTAGCACAAAATCGGTAATGCCTTTAAACACGTACTTCGGTGAGGCGGGCGAGAAATCGCTGATCAGCTTTTCATAAATAGTCAGGTTAGGTGCCAACACAAAATAATTGCGAATGCCATGTACCTGATACAAATAGGTAATAAACGCCCCCATCAAACGGGTTTTACCTACACCTGTTGCCAAGGCAAAACACAGTGAAGGAAAGTCACGTTCAAAATCGCTGAGCTTAGGAAACTGCGCTTTTAAGGTTTCTAATAGCTCCGGCACATCGCGTTTTGGGTTCAGTAGTTTGTGCTCAGAAGCACTAATCGCCACTGCCAACGCACGCAGCGAATCTTGCTGCGGCTGGCGTAAGCTTAAACGGCCAATAATATTATTAATGGCACGTAATTGGTCGGGTTTTAAGCTTGATAAATCCATGGTCATTATAATTATCCTTATTAACAGTTAATCTTGCGCTGCATCGTCATCGGCAGACGCATCGTCAGTTAGGTTTGCCACGTTTAACGAATAATCGTCCTGACCAAATTGGCACTTGTCTAAAATGGCTTTTGGCAGTTTTTTCAAGGTTAAATTGGTAAAACGACCTGGCTCGCAGCGAAATGCACCACACATAACCAGTAAAGTTCGGTCACTGCCAACTTCTTCTGACAGCGCTTCTAATTTATCTACCGATAAGCTTTGTGTGGTGACATAAATATGATCCGTCTCGGTTGAATAACCGTGATCCCACCAATTCACTTCCGATGGCGCATAGGTAAAACCTTCCAGCTTACAAACGGCTTCGGCGAGCATTTCTGGGTTGTACTCTTTATTGATCACTTCCAAGCCAAACTTATCTTTCACAATTAAGGTCGGGGCAAGTTTGTAATAGCGGAAGCCACCGCCACCTTGCCAGTTTACAGACTTAGAAATACCACCTTGATCTTCGCCATCAATCACTTTTTGCAAGCGCGGGATAATATGGGTATGACAATGATCACCTAGCTCGACCGAGATCCAACGTCTTTTCATCTTGTGAGCTACAGCAGCAGTAGTTCCCGAACCACCGAATGAATCAAAGACTAAATCGCCTTCTCGCGTACACATTTCGAAAATCCGCTTCAAAAGCGCTTCGGGTTTTTTTCCATTTTTGAAACTAACGCCGCCTTCATTTGCTATTCCATTCCAACTAATGTCAGTCCAAACATCAGTTATTAGTTCAGCAGGTTGCATCTCACCGTCAATTTCCAAAAGCCTATTGGAGTAAAAGACCATTTGCCTACCATTTGCGATATAAAAGCCTTCGACATCCTCATTTGGATGTACATAAACCTTATCCCTATCTTTCTTTGACTTCTCGATAGTTTCTTTTCTCTTTATTTTAGCACCACCACCAATTGCAACGGATTGAAATACACGTTCTGCATTATCAATTGCGAATTGTGCTAATTCATCATCAAATGTATCAGGCAGTTTTTTCTTGGCTTCTTTTGTATCTTTATAGCCATTGGCCTTTGCAAACGCATCGGCAATACCGCACCACGTCCAACTTTTATAATGGTCATCTGGGTTTAATAGATATTTGTTATATCCCGTATCATATCCTTTAGGTATATAGATTTTGTTAAGCGGTTTCTGGGTGCGATCTTTTGCGTATACAAGCAAAAAGTTTACTGTGGAGAAAACTGTGGCTCCTGTTGCCTTAAAGCCTGAAGGGTCATTTGTGGTCATCGATATGGTATTTAACTGATTTGCACGACCAAAAATCTCGTCCATCAAAACTTTTAAATAAGCCATTTCGCAGTCATCTAAGTGAACGAATATTACTCCATCATCACTTAGTAGATTACGAATTATTTCTAACCTATCCCTCATTAAGCCCAGCCAAATGGAATGCTCCAGACCATCATCATAGTGCTCAAAAGCACTTCCGGTATTGAATGGTGGGTCTATGTAAACACACTTCACTTTGCCTGCATATTCTTGCTCTAGCGCCTTCAATGCCAATAAGTTATCGCCAAAAATCAGTTTATTATCAAAAATATCGTTTTCGGTCACTTTTTGGCTGGCGTGATAAGACTTGCTCGGGTCTTCTAACAAAATGCGCGGCTCTAACTTTTTGCGCTCGTTTTTGCCTATCCAGGTCAGTTCTAATTTGGTTTTGCTCATCATTTCTGTGCTCTTATCTTGTGTTCGTTACTTAGCGTTATTATTCTACAGCAATCGCTACGCAGGTTGTGCTTGGCAATTACTCGCTTGGGTGTTTTGCCCTTGTCGGCGTTGCGCTTGCTCGGCTAAGTAACTGAATAAATTCTGGTTGTGTGGGTCGTTCGCTTGAAGGCGTTCTTGTTTTGCTACAACTGCCGGGCTTTCTGCCAAGTTTAAATGGCTAATCCACACCGTTTGCATTAAACGTGCGGTATCGCCCAAGCGTTTGAAGTATGCGTGCGGCGCACTGCCTAATACTAATGCCGTAAAACTATCAAAAAATTGCTGACGAAGTTCATCAAAAGCGTGGCTGATTAATCTTTTAAATGCCGCTTGCTCGGTAATCTCAGGAGCCGTAATAGCGCCTTCAAACTGCGCCATTAATAGCGTGGTTATGCAGTAAGTAAAATGTCGATATACCAGTTTTTCTGGGCTTGGACTACTGCGCTCTGCGTTTGTACATAAGACTTGAATAGCCAGATAGCAGTTCACCGCGTTAATGGCGACGGCCCCCTGTAAATCTGTACTAAAAACGGCTTGGTACTCGGCACTTTCTTGGTTAGTGAATTTGCTTGGCTCTACTTTTAGCTGATAAGGCACGCGTACATCACCTTGCATACAGGCCAATGCTTTGGCCAAGGTGTCGATAGTAATGCTGCGAATACCCGCTGCTGCGCTTTGTTGTGGGCGGTAGAGATATTCAACACCAAACATTTTCATCTCTTGGCGCAAGCGTTCTTGGGTATCATCCAGCGCGGCAAAGTTGGCTAAATCGACCGGGTTTTGCAGGTTACGCGCTTTGGTTACTTGTTTGTGAAATGCATCGTTACCCGTGTTGATAATGGTTACCATCACTTGAGCTTGGCTGATGTCTGCATTTGGGTTTTCACGCATAAACTGTGCAGCACTAGCAATGGTTTGTGCACCGTTAACGACGGACAGGCCATCGACTGCAACATACTTGCTACCTGTGTGGCCTCTAATATTCCCTTTTGGTTTTACTGCATTGCCAACCAGAGTAATGCCATTGTTAAGATAAATAAAATTTTCCGGCTCATGTAAAAGGGTGTCTTTAATCGCCCTATTTACCCCACGTCTGCCAGCACCAATAAAATAGCGAATATTTTTCTCGTAAAGTTTACGGTCATGAGTAGTGTGCAAGGCAATTAAATCGGTTAGCTTGGCGATACCAAATACGACTTTTCGTGGTTGTTCTTGCACTCGGAACTTATATACAGCGACACGCTCGTTTACCGTATCAACCGCATGTTCACTGCGAAGAGCCTGCTCAACATCGGTGGCGGTGTATTCTTGATATTCAGGTGCGATTTGCTCTTCACCTTCATCAATCAGCTCTTGGATCGCTGGTTGTAGGTAGTTTTGTGCTTGTATGGTAATGCCATTACCTGTGTATGCGACAAGCAGTTGAATGCTTTCGCACTCGTCTAATGCGGCTTCAATATTTGCTTGAAGGTTTTGAACATTTTGATTAAAGCGGTGAAATTGCTTGTTTAAAAGTAACTTTACACCCTCAATAAAAGCCTGTGCTTCGCCCAATTGGAATTGCGCATCTTCCTTCATTTTTGACTGTACTAAGTACAGAGTCTGATCAGCTTCGTGATAATAAATTGCATCAATACCATGGTCTTCATAGTCGTCCACCACAGCTTTTGCTGCGGTCACTACGTCTAAATCGAATTTTTGCTGTAGTACGAATGCGCTAAAAGCCCTGGAAATTTGCTTTTTAGGTTTATCTTCTCGCCCACCTTGCCCAAGCAATGGCGGTAAATACGGCACAAAACGCTGCTGTAGCAGTTCTTTTAATGGGGTAAGAAATTGTGGTTGTAATGCTGCCAAGTGAGTTGTCCTTATTTTTATTGCCAAATTGGCCGCGCTTGCCAGTCGGCTGGAAAGCCCATGCGGTCAATGTCTATTTGGTGATGATTTATCAATTGGATGAGTCGTTGCTTCCAGTGATGTTCACCACTGATCACATCCATGAGGTAGCCCAACATCACCAAGGTGTTATAAATTTTTCGTAAACGCCGGTCGCTATCGGGCAGGTTTTGCAAGCTTTGAATCAGTGCCGGTTCACCATGGCGTGGCAGTACCGTGGTTTTAATAAAATCACGGTTCCATAGCCTAGAATGATGGGCACTTAAATTGCGCACTAGCGACAAATGCTCACAGAATGAGGTAAGAGTTTTTTCATCTAGGCCGTAGCTTTTGCTTATTACCTGGCGGTCGGCACGCAGCTTGATATTGCTGTACCAACAGGAAAGTTGCCCCATGGTTAACAGCTCAACACAGGCCCAAATAGGGGGTAGTGGCTCTTGATATTTTTGCGTAAGGTGCTTGATGAACTCTTCACGACTGCACTTTACCTCACCCGTGAGTTTGCCAAGGCTACTGGCGTATTCTAATAAATCACCAAAGAGCTCTGGTTTTAAATGAGGGTGCGCGGTTTGGTATTTTTGGCTCAACTGATACGCAATTTGTGTGCGTAATGACACCTCAAAACGCTCGATGGCATCTAGCACTAACAAACGTAGTTCACGGTCGAAAACATATAGGCTTAGGACTTGGTCAAACTGAGTACCTTTGATAAACGTATGACTGGCATGATCTTGCTCATAGGGCAAACAATAAGCCGCAAAACGATAGTAGTTCAGCTGTGCTAAGTAAAACTCAGCTTTCGGGACATCACTGATCACTAGGCCACGTTGTTGCAACAAGCGTACTTGATCGCTAAAGCTTGTAGGGGGCTTGGTAAAAGCGACTTTAGGGACTGGTTTGCGGCTCATTTGACCTCCCATGCAACAGAAGATCGAATTTTGCGGGCCCCAGAAACGAGTAACCCCTCACAGGGCGCTGATCTGACGGGTAGCGGGAGGGGTGTTGTTGCAGTGATCATAGCCCCAAACTGAAAAAAGTCAATGCTGGCGTTGAAATTGATTGTCATCATTGAACCGTCCACCCAATGGTAAATAGGGTCTCTTGGCTGGTTTTTTTATTCAGTTTGCCTTCTAAGCTTTCAATCAGCTGTTCGCGCTTTTCGTCCACTTCATCTTGTTTATCAAACAGTTCACGGCGGCTTTTATTGCGCTGACTTTCTAACTGGCGCTGCTGTTTTTGCAGCGCAAGTTTCTCTTCCAGGGTTGGAGCTATTTTGGCTTCGCGGCGTACTTGCTTGATTTGCTTATCAAGCTCTTTTATAGATTGTTCAAGCCCTTCTTTTAAATCGTCTGCCCAAGAATCTAACTTGTTTACCTCTTGCTCGAAGAAGCTGAGATTACGATCGTTAACTTGCTTTTCGATGCCTAGTCTCGACTGCTGTAACGCATGCTGCAGCGCATATTGATAGCCAGGATATAAGGCGGCAAGTTCTTGCTCACTTACTTCACTTTGCACACAGGCACTAAGCTGCATCAGCTTTTGCACGACTTCACTTGGTAGCGGATGACCATGTTCATCTTGCGCGGCGAACAATAAATGGTCTTCGCTACGCTCCAATGATTCGACACTAAATTTTTGTAGGCTTAGTACACCTGACAAACCCACTAAGGGTTCTAGCATACTGATTTTTGTTTGGTGGTTGCTGTAATCAAAAATTACGCTGGCAATGGGTAATTCACGTTGAAGCGCGTTGCTGATCACCCATTCACCCAGCGGGTGGGTGATACGATACACATGGGCATTGGCTAGTTTACCGGTTTCAATACTGCCGCTTTGCTGTCCTCGGCGTACAAGTTGGTAGCTACCTGTAGGAGCCTGATTGATACTTTGATTAAGCGTAAAACTATGGTTGCTTGGGTCAATGTCTGCGATAGCTGCAAGTTCATGCGTACTGAGTTGCCAGAACCAACGGCCTACTTTATCGAGGCGTTGCTGCGCGGCATCTAGCTGAATTTTGAGTAAGTCGTGAATATCTTCATCGAAATTTTCCAGCAGCAGTTGCTGGGTCTCGCGCATTTTTTGGTTGATGTCGGCTTCTAGCTCTTTTTGCAATTGATCAAAAGCTGCTTCTATTTCCGCCGGTTGCCGACAAGTCTCGTATATATTTTGGATGCGTTTTTCAAAATCAATACCAGATTCAATGCTGCCTAGCACATCGTCCGATGCACCAAACACGCCATCGAACAGATGGAATTTTTCAGTCAGTAACTCTAAAACACGCTGATCGGCTTTGTTGGCTTCGTTGAGGAAGTTGATCACCACAACATCAAATTGCTGCCCATAGCGG
The DNA here is from genome assembly GCF_004352695.1 of Escherichia sp. KCJ4928. Classification (NCBI taxonomy): domain Bacteria; kingdom Pseudomonadati; phylum Pseudomonadota; class Gammaproteobacteria; order Enterobacterales; family Enterobacteriaceae; genus Escherichia; species Escherichia sp. KCJ4928. Next base: position 8,452 of record NZ_SJWV01000078.1, on the reverse strand, counting down.
TGACAACGGCCAATACGTTGCTCTACTCGTTGTGGGTTCCATGGTAAGTCATAGTTAATAAGTAACGAACAGAACTGTAAGTTAACCCCTTCTGCAGCCGCTTCGGTTGCGATCATAACTTCGGCATGATGGCGGAAGTAATCAATTAGGGCAGTACGGCGGTCAATTTGCGGTGAACCACTCACCTTATCACTACCTTGGTTTTCAGCTAACCACTGCTGATAAACTTTGGTTGCTTCTGGATGGTTATTGCTGCCACTAAAGGTGACTAATTTATCAGCAAAGCCATTCGCCTCGAGGAAACGAGCTAGGTATTCTTGCGTGCGCTTCGATTCGGTAAAAATAATGACTTTACGTGGCGCCCCCATTTCCTCCATTTTGGCAAACCCTTGATTAAGCGCCGTTAGCAAGGCTTGGGTTTTACTGTCGGTGGTAATGGATTTAGCCTGCTCGATATAATGCTCAAGCTCGGCTATTTCAGCATTGAGTAACTCAAAGTCAATATCACTCTCAGGGGTATTGCTTTGTGTTTCTTCTACATACTCGCTGTACTCTTCTCCTAAATCATCACTCTCAACAAGCTCACTGATAATATCGAGGTCCGATTTAGCCTGTACTTTCAAGTCAACCAATCGGCGCTTTATAGTTTCGAGTGTGTTGAGCACTGCGTGCGAACTAGATGCTAATAGCTTTCTCAGTATAAGGCCGGTTAAATGACGTTGGCTCTTGGGTAGTGCATAGCTCTCGTCCTTTTCCAATAAGGCACTAATACTTTCGTAAAGTGCCATCTCAGCATTAGAGGGTGTAAACGGTACGGTGAGTGTTTGACGTTGGGTATAGCGGACGTATTCGAGTACATCTTTGCGCAAGGTTCGCTGAATAAACCCGGTAAGTCGTTTCTTTAAATGCCCTAGCGCACTTTCGTTATTGACAAAGTGTTGTTTGAAGCTTCGCTCATCGCCGAAGATTTGATCGTCGATAATGGTTGAAAGTCCATACAATTCCATGAGCGAGTTTTGTAAGGGTGTTGCAGTAAGTAATAGCTTTTTACTGCCATCTAATGCGCGGCGTAGCGTTTGACCCATTTTATTGCTGCTACGATGTGCATTACGTAGCTTGTGCGCTTCGTCGATGACGACAATATCCCATGGCTCTAGCATTAGCTGCGTTTCCATTCTCGCAGCATAGTGATAGGACATAATAGAAACGCAGTGATTAGCTAGCGGGTTAGTTTGACCATTGTTAACACTAATGCGCCACGTTTTTGCATCAAGCACTTGCGTTGGTAAATTAAACTTATCGCCCAATTCCTGCGCCCACTGGCGTCGCAATGACGCCGGGCAGATGATCAATATGCGGCGTTTACGCTCTGCCCAATACTGTGACAGTACTAAGCCTGCTTCAATAGTTTTCCCTAAGCCCACTTCATCAGCGAGTACAACACCTTTGCTTAACGGGTTGTTAAGCGCAAAAAGTGCCGCATGAATTTGGTGCGGATTGAGATCAACACTGGCATCAAAAAGAGATTGAGACAATTTATCAACGCCATTTTCAGCGTGGCGAATGGTTAATTCCTGCGCAAAGTATTTTGCTTGATAATCAGTTATTACCATCCAACACCCCTTTTCCTTGAGCTGCTTGCGTACTGATCCATTCTTCAAGATCGGATTGTTTAAAGCGCCAAGCATTGCCAACTTTAAAAGCAGGAATTTTATGTACCGCTGCTAGACGGTAAATAGTTCTCTCATTTACCTTCAAATACTCAGCTACTTCTTTAATTGTCAGAACGGTATCAGTCATTTTCACTCGGCCACTTTGAAAAGTGCGTCAATTATCTAATGCGAGTGTCAAAATAGTACAAATAAGTACATGAATCAATCTTATTCGGCACTTGCCGGAGCTCCTTGGCTTTAATCCTCATCAATTTTAGGTACAGTTTTCAGGCTCGGGGATAAAGAATGTCACCCTGCCGCTGCCAGGGCAATATTTCCCCCTGATGGTCGTATCAGAGATGGTATGCCGGTATTTTGCGGGTTGTTCCCGTCAGGTTATCGTGCACCTCCACGGTCGTCGTTACCACCGGCATTCCGGCTTTTCTCAGCCTCAGGACATCAGCCGCAATACGCTGACTGCCAAACCAGAACAGGCCGTCCAGTGCAGTCACCAGTAAACCCGCCTCCAGCGCATACTTCAGCCGTTCACGGGGCGCTTTCACTTCTCGAGCAACCTGCTGATATGGCGATGATGTGCTTTCATTCGCAACCACCCGGCGAATACGGTGAGACAGATGATACCGGTATGTATCCGGCACACCAGAAAGACTGGCCTTCAAGCTGTACACGCAGCCAAAGCGTTTATCGTTGAACATCACATTTTTCTGGCTGATGTCCCATTCTTCACGCAGCGCGGCAATCAGTTGTGGTGTCCGGGTAAGCAACAAGCGAAAAGGCAGTTCAAAACTGGTGACCTAATCCACATTCAGCAGAGCAATACGCAGCCGTTCTTCTGGCCCGGCCTCTGTCTGCCGGCACTCCTCCAGAACATCCTGCCACTGCCGGTGAAGACGGGGGGATTCGTTCCGTTCTGTAAAACAGAATTTATCCGCCAGATAGTCAATTCGTGTACGCATACTGAAGAGAATTCCGTATAAAGATTCAGCTGACAAAACTTTATCAGTCCATAAGAATCAACGGAAGCACCGATGGTTCACCTGTCATCACCAATTTTTGCCATAACCGGTAGCAATGATCATTCTGTGTAACTATTTGCCCGCAGATGATGATGTTTATCGATGTCTCCCCTGTCTGAATGTCGCATAAAGAGGATCATCAGCAGACACAGCCAGTGAACAACCGTCCGCGGAACAAAACGCCGGACCACATCCGGATCCGGCAGGGGCGTGTCTGGCATGATTAAACAATTATGTTCCTCACTCCGGGTCCCTGAAGTGACCTCCAACCAGGCAATATCTCAGGCACTCTGTGATAAACCGACTGTCGTCTCCGGACTGACGGCTGAATTTTCAGCGTTGTTTTTTTAATGCAAAAAGCCAGTTACGGGGAAGGTTGTGAGGAGGACGTGATGGTGATACGCCAAACGGTGTGCAGGGATTGTGATAACGCCATCCCTCATAATACGGAATGCTGCCCAGGCTTCGCGTCAACAGCTTCCTCAGGCTATTACCGAAATACCGATCGTCTGCTCTTTCTACTGACGTTACTGCCTGTGCTGATTCTGGCTGTCGTTTCAGGCGTCAGTGTATTTGTACTGTTGCAGTAGGTTACAGGGGAGAGATTATCCGGAATCAGCGGAGCAAAGCGCCCCGCCGCCTCTGCGCTTGCTGTGCCAGACAGTGACAGTAACTCACCGGATCCCCAGAAATACGAGAAAACCTCAGCAGAGGTCGGTAATGCCCGAAAATCGGCCCATTACCGTCCACACCTCCGTACACCATTCCCTTTTGATTTCGAATTCTTTGTTGTCGCTATACCACTTAATGTTCCCTGTATTATCCTGGTTCCCGACAACAGAAACATATTCAGCTTTTAACAATCTGAGAAAACCTAAAAAGAATCACACAGAGCAGATGACACCTGGCGCAATACCGCTGTGATTACCGAACGTTCAGGTGACATATTTCCAGACAGAAGCCGGAACGCGATCGTAAAGCTTGTTCATTGTCAGTTCTGCCAGCCAGTGATCGACCGCAGAGTTGAAGGCTTCCAGCTCCGCAGGGGTAAGTTTATAACGTGTGTGGGAAATCACTTTTTCCAGCGTCTCCCGGGATGAACAACGACGGAACTGATACAGCCAGTCTTCTTTGGTTTTAACTTCCATTAGCCTCTCATCACTTTATGCTGCAATTAACGTGATACTGTCAGCATACCGCACCAGACTGGCATTCTGGTACCCTCCCCAAACTCATTACTCCCGTGCCACCACTTAACCGGTCTCTCAGACTGTCACTCACCAGGTCGGATACGTTTACCGCTCAGACGGATGCTTAATGCACTCTGTTCACGTGTGTTGCAGGTACGTTTTATATACGCAGGTTATACGCCAGCTATCAGGGATAGCCCTGTGGGTACAACGCAATCTGTTGCTACTGCATTCTCATGCCCACTGATCGTACTCACAGTGTTTATTTCACATATATGAACTCATGTGTTTGATTTCATGTGTTTGATCTCTCTCTTATATATTTAATACCAATCAGACAGTCTTATCCCATCGGTGATACCTGTCGCCTGCCCACAGGTCACAGGCTGATGCACCACAACCGCCTTCAAAAACAACTCTGCAATTATCAGAACGCCAGTTTTCCCCTTGTCTCACGAAAGTCCTCCCTCCTTTATCGCGTGCGGAAGCATCGTTTCGCAACAATCACCCGACATACCGGTACGGCTCAGCCACCGCAATCCCCCCGTTTATCTCCTGACGGTCACATTCCCGATTATTTTTTACGTTTTTCCCCGGTTGTTATGCCGGGGAAGGTGGTGCGTTGTTTTCATCACCAACGCCGGTTGAGATTAACAACATCCGGAGGAGCATTTTCATGAATACGCCCTGCAACATCCGGAATGCAACGCCATTATGCGCATCATTGACTGAAAGGGGCCGGAACAATGCAACAGCTTTCCTTTCTGCCCGGAGAGATGACGCCCGGCGAGCGCAGCCTCATTCAGCGGGCCCTGAAAACCCTGGACCGCCATCTTCATGAACCCGGCGTGGCCTTCACCTCCACCCGTGCGGCACGGGAATGGCTGATTCTGAACATGGCGGGACTGGAGCGTGAAGAGTTCCGGGTGCTGTATCTGAACAACCAGAATCAGCTGATTGCCGGTGAAACCCTCTTCACCGGCACCATCAACCGCACGGAAGTTCATCCCCGGGAGGTGATTAAACGCGCCCTGTACCACAATGCCGCTGCCGTGGTGCTGGCGCACAATCATCCGTCCGGTGAAGTCACACCCAGTAAGGCAGACCGGCTTATTACGGAACGTCTGGTTCAGGCGCTGGCCCTGGTGGATATCCGGGTGCCGGACCATCTGATAGTCGGTGGCAGCCAGGTATTCTCCTTTGCCGAACACGGTCTGCTTTAACCCGTCACCGTCACAACCACATCACACCTGTTTTCACTTTTATCTTCTGTCTTCAGAGGTATCCCATCATGAAAATCATCACCCGTGGTGAAGCCATGCGTATTCACCAACAGCATCCTGCATCCCGTCTTTTTCCGTTCTGCACAGGTAAGTACCGCTGGCACGGTGGCACTGAAGCGTATACCGGTCGTGAAGTGCAGGATATTCTCGGTGTGCTGGCTGTGTTTGCAGAACGCCGTAAGGACAGTTTTGGCCCGTATGTCCGGCTGATGAGCGTCACCCTGAACTGAATCAGAAAGCCGGTCTGCGCGCCGGCTGACCCGTCATCGTTAAACTATCATTCATCGATTTTCTGTAAGGATTTTATCATGTCAGACTCGCGCCATGAGACAAATTATCCCGACGACCATAACGACCGCCCCTGGTGGGGACTGCCCTGCACCGTGATACCCTGTTTTGGCGCCCGTCTGGTGCAGGAAGGCAACCAGTTGCATTACCTTGCCGACCGTGCCGGTATCAGAGGCCGGTTCAGCGACGCGGATGCGTACCACCTGGACCAGGCCTTTCCGCTGCTGATGAAACAACTGGAACTCATGCTCACCAGCGGTGAACTCAGCCCCCGCCATCAGCATACCGTCACGCTGTATGCAAAAGGGCTGACCTGCGAAGCCGACACCCTCGGCAGCTGTGGTTACGTTTATCTGGCTGTTTATCCAACATCCGAAACGAAAATGTAAACCACCGGAATAATCGTCTGCTCCGGCCCGGTGCGCTACAGCACCACTCTCCTCAAAATTTAATCTCTCATATCAGGAAAATCTTCAGTATGAAAACATTACCCGATACACACGTACGGGAGGCATCGTGCTGCCCGTCTCCCGTCACCATCTGGCAGACTCTGCTCTCCCGACTGCTGGACCAGCACTACGGCCTCACACTGAATGACACTCCATTCGCTGATGAACGTGTGATTGAGCAGCATATTGAGGCAGGCATTTCACTCTGTGATGCAGTGAACTTTCTCGTTGAAAAATACGCCCTGGTGCGTACCGACCAGCCCGGGTTCAGCACTTGTCCCCGCTCTCAGTTCATAAACAGCATCGATATCCTCCGGGCCCGCTGGGCAACAGGTCTGATGACCCGCAGCCACTACAGAACGGTAAATAACATTACCCGGGGTAAGCATCCGGAGGCGAAACGATGAAACTTTCCCTCACGCCGGAAGCCGACAGCATTAACGTGCAGGCGATGAACATGGGGCGCATTGTCGTTGACGTCGATGGTGTTAATCTCACTGAACTGATTAATAACGTCGCTGAAAACGGTTATTCACTCCGTGTGGTGGAGGAATCCGACCAACAGTCAACCTGCACACCACCACCGTTTACGGCCCTTGCCGGCATACTCTGCAGTACCGCACATATCACGGAAAAGGACAACGCCTGGCTGTACTCGCTGTCACATCAGACGAATGACTTCGGCGAATCAGAATGGATTCATTTTACCGGTAGCGGATATCTGTTACGTACTGATACGTGGCCGTATCCGGTTCTGCGGCTTAAGCGCCTGGGGCTGTCAAAAACGTTCCGTCGTCTGGTTGTCACACTCATCCAACGTTATGGCGTCAGTCTCATTCATCTGGATGCCAGCGCTGAATGCCTGCCGGGTTTACCCACCTTCAACTGGTAACCTGGACAAAAGACACAGTATGGAATCATTAACCACAGAAACGGCGCTGGATATTCTGATTGTGTGGCTGCAGGACAATATCGACTGCGAATCGGGAATTATCTTTGACAACGATGAGGATAAAACGGATTCGGCAGCACGGCTGCCCTGCATTGAACAGGCCAGGGAAGATATCCATACCCTGCGCCAACTGCAGTTTCTGCAACAGAACCGGTGAGTCTTACTCACCAGACTTCATTACCCTGACGCCAGCCTGAATACGGCTGGCGTTTTCATTTATCTGCAAAAAGGAATATCGATTATGTCTGAAATCACAACCTCCCGTCCGGAAGTGGTCAACGGGCATACGGACGTTATCGGCTCAACCAGTATCCACCACATTCTGGCTGTGCGAAAGACTACACTGTTGCAAATCGACACACTTATCCGGCAACTGGCTGAAATATCAGCAATGACAGAAAGTATTGGAGGTAAAACTGCTCTGGACTGGGCCATGAAACAGGATTTTCGCTGTGGCTGCTGGCTGATGGAGAAACCGGAAACCGCAATGAAAGCCATCACCCGGAATCTCGATCGCGAACTCTGGCGTGACCTGATGCAACGTTCAGGGATGCTGTCATTAATGGATGCACAAGCCCGTGATACATGGTACCGGTCACTGGAGTACGATAATTTTCCGGAAATCTGCGAAGCGAACATTCTGAGCACATTTGAACAACTGCACCAGGACAAAGATGAGGTGTTTGAGCGGGGGGTGATCAATGTTTTCAGGGGACTGAGCTGGAATTACAAAACCAACTCACCGTGTAAATTTGGGAGTAAAATTATCGTCAACAATCTGGTGAGGTGGGACAGATGGGGATTTCACCTTATCACCGGACAACAGGCAGACCGACTTGCCGATCTGGAAAGAATGCTGCATCTGTTCAGCAGCAAACCCATCCCCGATTGCAGGGAAAACATCACTATTCATCTGGATGACCACATTCAGTCTGTTCAGGGTAAAGAGTGCTATGAAGATGAAATGTTCAGAATTAAATACTTTAAGAAAGGCTCCGCGCACATCACGTTCAGGAAACCAGAACTGGTTGACAGGCTGAATGATATTATTGCGAAACACTATCCGGGAGTGTTACCTTCATAATAAAGCTCTAAGAATTGATTCGATTGTGTATTTTAGCCCCATTCCCTTACGCAAAGTCATTTGGGGGTTCTTATGGGGGTTACTCATTTGTCTAACCCACATTAACCATTTAAAATCAACACATTAACACTTATATTCGACTCCTGTGATCTCCGCCAAAATGCCTCTCCTGACGTTCTCCAACCCCTTGTAATACTGTCAATCCAGATATTTTCTACTGCTCAATATTCAATCGGCTTCAGGAATACCTGGTCTAAGGTTTTGTGATGGACGATGAGCGGCTGAAGAATCCGCCTGTCGGTTCTTCTGTCCTCGAACGCATCCGCGATATTCACGCCAGTATGCGCCGTGTTTATTTGCAGGTGATTTGCCCCCCTGCTGACTCTCAGCCAACTGTATCGCCATTAAGGTGAAGATGTTGTTTTACTCGCCCCAGAACACCCTTTTTTATACGACTATTCTATTTCTTTAACCGCTGGCGAAAAAAACTGACTATAAACTTCGCCAATAATCAGAC
>NZ_SJWV01000789.1:0-255 GCF_004352695.1 Escherichia sp. KCJ4928 | reverse complement strand
CAGCGGAAATACGTCAGGTGGATGCGCACCTGAAGCGCCTGCGTGAACTGGAAGCCGGTAAGGCCGCCACGGCGCAGCCGGTGAAACAGGCCGGTAACGGGAATGTGGCCGCGGTGGCTTCTGCGCCGGTGATCCGTGTGGAGCAGAAACTGGATAAGGGGATTGGTTTCGCACGTTTTGCCAAATCGCTGGCTGCGGCTAAAGGTGTCCGCTCTGAAGCCCTGGAAGTGGCCCGTCGTCAGTATCCGGATGACA
>NZ_SJWV01000788.1:0-255 GCF_004352695.1 Escherichia sp. KCJ4928 | reverse complement strand
ACTGACGCGGTGGCGGNCACACCAGGCAAAAAAATGGCGAAACTCTTCTGCCGTAAAACGGGAGAAGGGGAAGGTACCGAAGTCATCTGGTGATATCATTTTTCTCTCCTTCGGTGCTGACAAGAGGGCGCCAGCGCGATTTCTGCAGCGTAAATTCAGCATGTGTTTTCAGGCGGCGGACGCGATCGCCAGTGATGAGTTTTTGCCCGTTGCCGGTAACCGTCTGCATCTGCTCTGTGACATCTGGACGTGTGA
>NZ_SJWV01000787.1:0-255 GCF_004352695.1 Escherichia sp. KCJ4928 | reverse complement strand
AAGTGGACGGCCTGCCGCCGGATGCTTTTGCGGTGGTTTCCTTTCATCTGAACCAGTCACTCTCTTCGCTCTTTTCCCTCGATCTCTCCCTGGTCAGCCAGCAGTTTCTCTCCCTTGAATTTGCGCAAGTGCTGGACAAAATGGCCTACCTGACGATATGGCAGGGCGATGAAGTACAGCGCCGGGTGAAAGGCGTGGTGACCTGGTTTGAACTCGGGGAGAACGACAAAAACCAGATGCTGTACAGCATGAAGG
>NZ_SJWV01000786.1:0-255 GCF_004352695.1 Escherichia sp. KCJ4928 | reverse complement strand
ATCCATCCCTGACGGTTGCGGTTATCGATGAGCGTGAAGGTACGACGCTTCACGCGTTTCAGCGTCGGGGTATCGGTTTCCATTACCGGCCAGTCTCCCGCCGTCAGTGCCGGTGTGCCGGGGCTATTCGGCCACAGCCAGGTGTTGTCGGACATCAGCGCCGTGAGAGGCGAGGGCAGGAGCCAGTGAATGACATGCTGTATATCAAAAGGAGGCCGCTCCGGCACGTTGACCTGCCAGGTGGCCGTTGTTATC
>NZ_SJWV01000785.1:0-255 GCF_004352695.1 Escherichia sp. KCJ4928 | reverse complement strand
AGGTCACGGAGCATGGTATCCATGGCGGAGCGTTGTGCCGTCAGGACACCCTGATACTCCGTTTCAATGAAGGGATTGAAAAAATAGTCCAGTGCGGACTGGTTGTTGCTGCCATTCCCTTTCACGGAGAGACTCACACTCCCGCAGGTGGCACTGCCATTTGAAACGGTGACGGTATACCTGCCGTTCTCTGTCCGTGAGGATTCGCTCATGGGGGGCGTTGATGAACGGGCAGTACGGTTAAAGTCATCGAGG
>NZ_SJWV01000784.1:0-255 GCF_004352695.1 Escherichia sp. KCJ4928 | reverse complement strand
ACGGAGATCAGACTTATGCTCGTCTCGGCTTTAAAGGCGAAACGCAGATTAATGATCAACTGACCGGATTTGGTCAGTGGGAATACCAGTTCTCTGGTAACAAAACGGAATCTGAAGGTTCCGCGGGGAATAAAACCCGTCTGGCATTTGCAGGTCTGAGATTTGCTGATGTTGGTAGCATTGATTACGGACGTAACTACGGTATTGCTTACGATGTCGGATCATATACTGACGTACTGCCAGAGTTTGGTGGTG
>NZ_SJWV01000783.1:0-255 GCF_004352695.1 Escherichia sp. KCJ4928 | reverse complement strand
CATCTTTCAGTCAGGAGGTTCTTATGAGTGCACGTGGTATCAACAAGGTCATCGTGGTTGGTCGTCTGGGTAAAGATCCGGAAGTCCGTTACATCCCCAACGGGGGCGCAGTGGCAAACCTGCAGGTCGCCACGTCAGAAACCTGGCGCGACAAACAGACGGGGGAGATGCGGGAGCAGACGGAATGGCACCGCGTGGTGCTGTTCGGCAAGCTCGCGGAAGTGGCAGGTGAATATCTGCGCAAGGGCGCGCAGG
>NZ_SJWV01000782.1:0-255 GCF_004352695.1 Escherichia sp. KCJ4928 | reverse complement strand
ACAGTATCAACCAGTAAAAAACCCCGTAAACAGCATTCGCCTGAATTTCGCAGTGAAGCCCTGAAGCTTGCTGAACGCATCGGTGTTACTGCCGCAGCCCGTGAACTCAGCCTGTATGAATCACAGCGCTACAACTGGCGCAGTAAACAGCAAAATCAGCAGACGTCTTCTGAACGTGAACTGGAGATGTCTACCGAGATTGCACGTCTCAAACGCCAGCTGGCAGAACGGGATGAAGAGCTGGCTATCCTCCAA
>NZ_SJWV01000781.1:0-255 GCF_004352695.1 Escherichia sp. KCJ4928 | reverse complement strand
CCGGTGCACACTTTGTGCCTGCCGTAGCTGTTTTATCAAGCTGTAAATACTCCCCGGTTGAAAGACGACCGTCAGACCGGACTGTACCACCACTGACTTTTCCGCCTTTGATTTCCCCGGTGGTTGTTATGCCTTTGCCATTAACCGCGCGTATCCACTGGCTGTCTGTCATGGTGAATCCACCACCATGTGTGATATTCATCCATCCCTTATTGTTTCTGGTGATTAGCCAGCCGTCTTCACTCGTAATATCAC
>NZ_SJWV01000780.1:0-255 GCF_004352695.1 Escherichia sp. KCJ4928 | reverse complement strand
CCTTTAATCCTGCGCGGGATATGGTACGACGGGACGATGATCTGGATGACCTCTGCCAGGTGCAGACACATATCCGGACCATCACCCACAGGGTGACGGACACCACCCTTAAGGTGGTGGCTGCCGACCCGAATACGGTATCCGGTATCAAGTCCGTGGGGACGCTGATTGATGAACTGTGGTTATTTGGCAAGCAGTACAAAGCGGAGGACATGTTACGTGAAGCCATAGGCGGCCTTGCCTCCCGCCCGGAAG
>NZ_SJWV01000077.1:0-18559 GCF_004352695.1 Escherichia sp. KCJ4928 | reverse complement strand
TGTTAACAGTCTAACCGGTCAATTTTTTATGATTTTTTTGATAAAAATTAAATTTTATTTGCTTTAATCACCACCAGATGACGTTCGCCATCCAGGGCTGGAACCTGAAGTTTAACCACTGATTCGACCTGATATTCTTCGGGCAACAAAGCGATTTCATCTTCCGGCATTTGCCCTTTCAGCGCGTAGAAACGGCCTTGCTCACCAGGAAGATGGTGGCACCAGCTCACCATATCGTTCAGAGAGGCAAAAGCGCGGCTAATTACGCCATCAAATGGCGGCTCTGAAGGAAACTCTTCTACCCTGCTCTGTACTGGTTCAATATTCTCCAGTATAAGCTCATGTTGCACCTGACGAAGGAAACGCACGCGTTTACCAAGGCTATCCAACAGAGTGAAATGGGCTTCAGGACGCACGATAGAGAGTGGAATGCCTGGCAGTCCTGGTCCGGTGCCGACATCGATAAACCGTTCACCTTGCAGATACGGTGCCACCACAATGCTATCGAGAATATGGCGTACCAGCATCTCATTAGGATCGCGGACCGAAGTCAGGTTGTACGCTTTGTTCCATTTATGCAGCATATTCACGTAGGCAATAAGCTGTTTTTTCTGGTGATCGGTAAGCGAAATACCTGCGTCTTTCAGCAGTAAGGAGAGTTTGTTGAGCACGGTGATTACCTGTTCTTGATGCGTTGCCTGGTAAGCGGGTGCTTACCAGGCATTTTTAATGCGTTATGCGCTACGACGCAGCATACCCTGTTTTTTCAGCCACACCAGCAGAATGGAGATGGCCGCAGGCGTGACGCCAGAAATACGCGAAGCTTGGCCGATAGAGGCTGGTTTGTGATCGTTAAGTTTGGCGATCACTTCGTTAGAAAGACCGGATACCTGGCGGTAATCCAGTGTCGCGGGTAGCAGGGTGTTCTCGTTACGCAGCTGCTTTTCGATCTCATCTTGCTGGCGCGCGATATAACCTTCGTATTTAACCTGAATCTCAACCTGTTCCGCCGCCTGTTCGTCTGTCAATGCAGGGGCAAACGGCGTCAGCGTGGTTAATTTTTCATAAGTCATTTCCGGACGACGCAGCAGATCTTCACCACTGGCTTCACGGGAAAGCGGCGCAGTCAGGTGAGCATTCACTTCGGCTGCAGCTTCCGCCGACGGGGTTACCCAGGTCGATTTCAGACGCTGACGCTCACGCTCGATATTCTCAAGTTTCTCGTTAAAGCGCGCCCAACGTTCGTCATCCACCAGGCCCAGTTCACGACCGATTTCAGTCAAACGCAGATCCGCATTATCTTCGCGTAGCATCAGACGATATTCTGCGCGCGAAGTAAACATACGATACGGTTCTTTGGTTCCTAAAGTGCACAGGTCATCAACTAGTACGCCGAGATACGCCTGAGAACGTGCCGGAGCCCAACCTTCTTTGTCAGCAGACAGACGGGCAGCGTTAAGACCGGCCAGCAAACCTTGCGCAGCGGCTTCTTCGTAACCGGTAGTGCCGTTAATCTGACCAGCAAAGAACAGCCCCTGGATAAACTTGCTCTCCAGCGTCGGTTTCAGGTCGCGAGGATCGAAGAAGTCATACTCAATGGCATAACCCGGACGCACGATCTTCGCGTTTTCCATCCCCTGCATAGAGCGGACGATTTGCATCTGCACATCGAACGGCAGGCTGGTGGAGATACCGTTCGGATAAATTTCGTTAGAAGTCAGTCCTTCCGGTTCAAGGAAGATCTGATGCTGATTTCTGTCGGCGAAGCGCATGACTTTGTCTTCGATCGACGGGCAGTAGCGTGGGCCGACACCTTCGATCACCCCTGCATACATTGGGCTACGATCGAGGTTACTGCGGATCACATCATGGGTTTTCTCGTTGGTATGAGTGATATAACACGGCACCTGCTGGGGATGCTGGGACGCATTGCCCATAAACGAGAATACCGGCATTGGGTTATCGCCATGCTGTTGCGCCAGCACACTAAAGTCGATAGTTCGAGCATCAATACGCGGTGGTGTCCCGGTTTTCAGACGACCAACGCGCAGCGGCAGTTCACGCAAACGGCGAGAAAGCGGAATGGACGGCGGATCACCAGCACGGCCACCGCTGTAATTATCCAGACCGATATGAATTTTACCGTCGAGGAACGTCCCAACGGTGAGCACGACGGCTTTGGCACGGAACTTCAGTCCCATTTGGGTAACAGCACCGACCACGCGATCGTTTTCGACAATAAGATCTTCAACCGCCTGCTGGAAGATCATCAGGTTCGGTTGGTTCTCCAGCGCCGTACGTACCGCCTGACGGTAGAGCACACGATCCGCCTGAGCTCGGGTAGCGCGAACCGCCGGTCCTTTGCTTGCGTTTAGTATCCTAAACTGGATACCCGCTTGATCGATCGCTTTCGCCATCAGACCGCCGAGTGCATCCACTTCTTTTACCAGATGTCCCTTCCCAATACCGCCGATCGCCGGGTTGCAGCTCATCTGCCCCAGAGTGTCGATATTGTGTGTCAAAAGCAGAGTCTGTTGACCCATACGCGCCGCGGCCATCGCGGCCTCGGTGCCTGCATGACCCCCGCCAATGATGATGACGTCAAAAGGATCCGGATAAAACATGGTGATTGCCTCGCATAACGCGGTATGAAAATGGATTGAAGCCCGGGCCGTGGATTCTACTCAACTTTGTCGGCTTGAGAAAGACCTGGGATCCTGGGTATTAAAAAGAAGATCTATTTATTTAGAGATCTGTTCTATTGTGATCTCTTATTAGGATCGCACTGCCCTGTGGATAACAAGGATCCGGCTTTTAAGATCAACAACCTGGAAAGGATCATTAACTGTGAATGATCGGTGATCCTGGACCGTATAAGCTGGGATCAGAATGAGGGGTTATACACAACTCAAAAACTGAACAACCGTTGTTCCTTGGATAACTACCGGTTGATCCAAGCTTCCTGACAGAGTTATCCACAGTAGATCGCACGATCTGTATACTTATTTGAGTAAATTAATCCACGATCCCAGCCATTCTTCTGCCGGATCTTCCGGAATGTCGTGATCAAGAATGTTGATCTTCAGTGTTTCGCCTGTCTGTTTTGCACCGGAATTTTTGAGTTCTGCCTCGAGTTTATCGATAGCCCCACAAAAGGTGTCATATTCACGACTACCAATACCGATTGTGCCAAAGCGGACCGCAGAAAGATCGGGCTTCTGTTCCTGCAATGCTTCATAGAAAGGAGAAAGGTTGTCCGGAATATCTCCGGCACCGTGGGTGGAGCTGATAATCAGCCAGATCCCCGAGGCAGATAAATCTTCCAACAGCGGACCGTGCAGCGTTTCGGTGGTAAAACCCGCCTCTTCCAGCTTTTCAGCCAGGTGTTCTGCTACATATTCGGCACCGCCGAGGGTGCTGCCGCTGATAAGAGTGATATCTGCCATAAACCGCCACCTTTATTAAGAGTGGCGTATTGTACGCTGTGAACGCGTTGGGATCTACCTGTGGAAAAGTATGGGATTAAAAAAGCCGATCAGGGCTTGATAGTACGCATGATCGGGTTTTGCAGGACGATCAATGTCTCGGTGGACTGAATTTCATCAATTGTTTGGATCTTGTTGATAAGTACATGCTGGAGAGCGTCGATCGAACGGCACATTACTTTTATAAAGATGCTGTAGTGGCCGGTTGTGTAATAGGCTTCAGTGACTTCATCAAGGCTTTCCAGCTTTGCCAGCGCGGAAGGGTAGTCTTTGGCGCTCTTTAATATAATGCCGATAAAGCAGCCTACGTCATAACCGAGCTGCTTCGGGCTGACATCAATACGCGCCCCGGTAATGATCCCCGCCTGCTTCATTTTCTCTACTCGAACGTGAATCGTCCCCGGACTGACGCCAAATTGTTTCGCCAGTTCGGCGTAAGCGGTGCGCGCATTGCCCATTAATGCTTCCAGGATGCCACGGTCCAGATTGTCGATCAGATAATTTTCCATAGGATTTTCTTATGCAGATTGATGATTCATTCTATTTTAGCCTTCTTTTTTAATGAATCAAAAGTGTGTTAGGCTTTTTATTGAATGATTATTGAATGTGTGTCGGTTTTTGTTGCTTAATCATAAGCAACAGGACGCAGGAGTATAAAAAATGAAAACCGCTTACATTGCCAAACAACGCCAAATTAGCTTCGTGAAATCTCACTTTTCTCGCCAACTGGAAGAACGTCTGGGGCTGATCGAAGTCCAGGCGCCGATTCTTAGCCGTGTGGGGGATGGCACGCAGGATAACTTGTCGGGCTGTGAAAAAGCGGTGCAGGTAAAAGTGAAAGCTCTGCCTGATGCCCAGTTCGAAGTGGTTCATTCACTGGCGAAGTGGAAACGTCAGACCTTAGGGCAACACGACTTCAGCGCGGGCGAAGGGCTGTACACGCACATGAAAGCCCTTCGCCCCGATGAAGAGCGTCTTTCTCCGTTGCACTCGGTCTATGTTGACCAGTGGGACTGGGAACGCGTAATGGGCGACGGTGAGCGTCAATTCTCGACTCTGAAAAGCACGGTAGAGGCGATCTGGGCGGGAATTAAAGCAACCGAAGCTGCAGTTAGCGAAGAGTTTGGTTTGGCACCGTTCCTGCCGGATCAGATCCACTTCGTTCACAGCCAGGAGTTACTGTCTCGTTATCCGGATCTCGATGCCAAAGGGCGTGAGCGGGCGATTGCGAAAGATCTTGGCGCGGTATTCCTCGTCGGGATTGGCGGCAAGCTGAGTGATGGTCATCGTCACGACGTGCGCGCACCGGATTATGATGACTGGAGCACCCCGTCAGAGCTGGGCCATGCGGGTCTGAACGGCGATATTCTGGTATGGAACCCTGTACTGGAAGATGCGTTTGAGCTTTCTTCCATGGGGATCCGCGTGGATGCCGACACGTTGAAGCATCAGTTGGCGCTGACCGGTGATGAAGATCGTCTGCAGCTGGAATGGCATCAGGCGCTGCTGCGCGGTGAAATGCCGCAGACCATCGGCGGCGGTATCGGCCAGTCTCGTTTGACCATGCTGCTGCTGCAACTGCCGCATATCGGCCAGGTTCAGTGTGGAGTATGGCCAGCTGCTGTTCGCGAGAACGTCCCTTCTCTGCTGTAATAATTTATCGCCGCCAGCGTCTGAGCAGGCGGCTTCGCATCCCGGTATCAAAGCGCCAGATATGATCGAAAATGCGCATGATGCCGGGTTTGCCGTGTGCCGACATCGCCACGGCATGAAAGCGATGCTGATGTACCCGCTGCAGCTCTTTCACTTTACTCGTCACGTCGTCAGGCAACCGCTGAGCGATAAAATCAGAAATCACCACCGCGTCGGCATCAAACCATTCCCTGCTTTGCAAGCGTTCCATAATGGCGCGAAAACAACTGGCAAGATCGGTGCCGCCACGAAACTGCTGGCTTAAAAAACGGATTGCTTGTTCGATGCCTTGTGGGCCTGAAAGCTCATAACGGACGATCTCGGTGGAAAATAGCATAATATAGCAGCGCCGGTTTTCAGCGAGAGCAATGCGCATCAAGGCCAGGCAGAACGCTTTCGCACACTGTTCATTAAAGCCGCCCATTGAGCCGGAAGTATCCACACAGACAATAAACGGCCCGCGCGGCTGTTCATCGTAATCTTTATGTACCACCGGACGTTCGATCACTTTTTCACGCCACGACTCACCGTGCAGGCGATAGGTGAGCAACTGTTTTTCCACCAGCCGACGGTAAAACTCATACTCCAGTTCCGTTATCCCTAGTGTCGCCAGTTCTGGCGGCAGGAGACGTAAAATATCATCGCTTTGTTGCAGACCATCAACCTGCTCAGGAACAGTTGCCGGTTCGCGCACCATGGTGCGGAAGGCTTCCATCTGCGCATCGTTACGCGGTATTGATTTGGCTTCCCGGGAACGCCCCAGCTGTTCTGCCAGGCGTTTCAGTTCCGGCTGTTCGTTAAGAAATTCACCGTATTTCACAATCAACTGATAGTCGCCACGTTTAAGCTGACCGGCGCTCATATCCCACAGACGACCAGCTGCGGTATTGTTATCTGCGAGAATCGGTTCAAGTTGTCCGCTCAGCGTCATGCGTTCCTGAACTTCACTTAACAGTTGTTCGCGTTCTTCTTCTAATAGCTGTTGATTTAACGTCGTTGCTTGCACGATCAGACTTAAACGCCAACGCTGGAGGAAAAGCGTATGTAACGCTGAAGTGATCGTGCTGTTAGCATCAACCAACTGTCGGGCTTGTTCTGCCCATGGGGAATTCAGACGATGCAGTAAGTCCAGGATCTGTGGTAGCTGCACAATAAACTGCGGCGTGGAGAGGAGCTGGCTTTGCTGATAGCACATCACCTCTTCGGTGAGTTCCGGCGGGACTCGGGCATCTTTCAGCCGACTGCGCAGCGCCTCACGCCAGCGGGGAACATCATCAGTGATTGCCGCCTTCAGTCGTGGGAATTTTTCAAAGAAGACTGCCAGCTGCGGTGAGGCCAGCAGCGCGATGATCATCTCTTCGATCAATCCCTCTTCGCTGACGGCCAGCATCACATTAAGCGTATCCAGCGTTAGCATTGTTGTGCCTGGCGAATCTGTGCACCGACATCCTGTAGGCTGGCTTCAATGCGACCTAACCAGTCGCCAGGGATAAACAGACATTTTTGCTGTTCGCTGAATAAAGCGTGTTGCTTGCGCCAGTCGCTTTCAAGCTCTTCCAGTTGTTGTTTTATTTCACCAGGCAGACCTTCAGCCGATGAACCGGGAAGTGCCAGCGTACTGCCTTGTAAACTTACATCGCGAACGACAAGATGTTGGGCGCTATCAACTTCCAGATTCAGTTTCTGGGCAAAGCCGATACCGTTCAGTTTACCGCGAATTTCACCACCTTTGCTCAGCCACTGTTCCAGCGCGCTACGCTCAAAGGAGATATGAACCACTTCCATATCATGCAGTTTTAACGGTTTTTGCAGCAGTAGAGTCAGAGTGGAAGCAGTAACGTTAACAGGAAGTTGATACTGCTGACGACGGCTGAAAATGCCGCCCAGACGAATTACCGTTAAGGCTGTTTTATCGCTTTGTTGCTGCTGGAGTTGCAGGTGACGTTGCACAATCGCGCCAAGGCGAGTCAACATCCCTTGCTGTTGCCAGGCGTGACCGGTCATCAATACATCAATTTGTTGTTGTATCAAATTCAGGCTTTGCGCGTCATACCACAGGCAATCTTTCAGCAAAATGAGATCTACCGGGGCAACAGCACTGCGACCGCTAAAAAAGGCGCTGGCCTGCAATAATCGGATCGCTTTTTTCCAGCGACGATCCGAGACATAAGGCGCATCCGGTAATTTATTCAGTTGCTGGCGCAGCATAAAAATCAGCTCAAATACATGATCGGGCAGCGTAATTTCACCAATCTCTTTCTGCCAGCGTTCATATTCTTCATCTGTGACCTGCAAGGCATCAGGAACCGGATTGTCGTTTTCATCCTGTTGACTGGTCAGCATGGAGCGGAAATTCGCTTTATCCTGCACTTTATCTAACCACAGACGAATCAGCATGCGGTCATATAACGCTTCCAGACTGCTGTCTGCTTCCGGCAGCTCGTTGGAGGCCGCCACCAGCAGACGCATCGGGATTTTTTCTACGTGTGCACCGTTGCGGAACTGGCGCTCGTTAATGGCGGTGAGCAAGGTATTAAGAATTGCCGGGCCCGCTTTCCAGATCTCATCCAGAAAGACAATTTCTGCTTCCGGCAGGTAACCGCTGGTTAAACGTTCATAGCGCCCTTCATCTTTTAGCGCCTGAATAGAAAGGGGACCAAAAACTTCTTCCGGCGTGGAGAAGCGGGTCATCAGATATTCAAACGCGCGGGCATTCTGAAAGGCGAATTTTAAGCGCCGGGCGATCAAACTTTTGGCAATACCTGGCGGGCCAAGGAGGAACACACTTTCACCACTTAATGCCGCTAATAAACACAAGCGGATGGCGTGGCTACGTTCATAAAGCCCCTTTTCCAACGAACTGCTCAGGCGGGAAATTCTTTCCGCTAATAAATGAGGGTGAGCCATAATGAAGTGGCGTCCTTTCGTCAAAAGTTCTGCGTAAATTGCGAGTATAGACGTTTCTTGCTGGTGGCTAAAATAGTCTCAAAGGGGGGGTATTTTTCTTTGAGCCAGGTTAATGTGGCCGCATTTAGGAGTACGATTTTGCCGTTAATCGTGCATACTGTGCGCTTTTTTGTGGGCCAAGGGACTAAGCACACATTTCATATTTCAACGAAAGACTAGTCTATGAGCACTGATAATAAGCAATCATTGCCCGCGATTACCCTCGCGGCGATTGGAGTTGTCTACGGCGATATTGGTACCAGCCCGTTATATACACTTCGTGAATGTTTGTCCGGCCAGTTTGGTTTTGGCGTTGAACGCGATGCCGTGTTTGGCTTTTTATCGCTGATCTTCTGGCTGCTAATCTTTGTGGTTTCCATTAAATATCTCACCTTCGTGATGCGGGCAGATAACGCCGGTGAGGGGGGGATCCTGACGTTGATGTCGCTTGCCGGGCGTAATACGTCGGCGCGAACCACATCAATGCTGGTGATTATGGGGCTAATCGGCGGCAGCTTTTTCTATGGTGAAGTCGTCATAACACCCGCTATTTCGGTGATGTCAGCCATTGAAGGTCTGGAAATCGTCGCCCCGCAGCTGGATACCTGGATAGTTCCCCTCTCAATTATCGTTCTCACTTTATTATTTATGATTCAAAAACATGGCACGGCTATGGTCGGTAAGCTGTTTGCGCCGATCATGCTGACCTGGTTTTTGATTCTGGCAGGACTGGGGTTACGTAGCATTATTGCTAACCCGGAAGTGCTGCATGCGCTGAATCCAATGTGGGCGGTGCATTTCTTCCTTGAATACAAAACGGTTTCTTTTATTGCATTAGGGGCAGTGGTGTTGTCGATTACGGGGGTCGAGGCGCTGTATGCTGATATGGGGCACTTTGGTAAGTTCCCTATTCGCCTGGCGTGGTTCACCGTCGTATTACCTTCCTTGACCCTTAATTACTTCGGTCAGGGAGCGCTGTTGTTAAAGAACCCGGAAGCGATTAAGAACCCGTTCTTCCTGTTGGCACCGGACTGGGCGCTGATCCCGCTGCTGATCATCGCCGCACTGGCGACGGTAATTGCCTCGCAGGCGGTTATCTCTGGCGTCTTCTCATTGACGCGTCAGGCGGTACGTCTGGGATATTTGTCGCCGATGCGCATTATTCACACCTCCGAAATGGAGTCAGGGCAAATCTATATTCCGTTTGTGAACTGGATGCTCTATGTCGCGGTCGTGATTGTGATTGTCAGCTTTGAGCACTCCAGCAACCTGGCGGCGGCGTACGGGATTGCGGTGACCGGAACCATGGTGCTGACGTCTATTCTCTCGACTACCGTGGCACGTCAGAACTGGCACTGGAATAAGTATTTTGTTGCGCTGATCCTGATTGCTTTCCTTTGTGTCGATATTCCATTGTTCACCGCTAACCTCGATAAACTGCTCTCCGGCGGCTGGTTGCCATTGAGCCTCGGTACTGTGATGTTTATCGTGATGACCACCTGGAAGAGCGAGCGTTTCCGCTTGCTGCGGCGGATGCATGAACATGGTAACTCTCTGGAAGCGATGATTGCTTCGCTGGAGAAATCACCGCCTGTTCGCGTGCCCGGGACCGCGGTGTATATGTCGCGTGCAATCAACGTCATTCCCTTTGCGCTGATGCATAACCTTAAACATAACAAGGTATTGCATGAGCGGGTGATTCTGTTAACTCTGCGTACCGAAGACGCGCCATATGTCCATAATGTCCGTCGGGTACAGATTGAACAACTGTCGCCCACTTTCTGGCGCGTGGTGGCAAGTTATGGTTGGCGAGAAACGCCAAACGTGGAAGAAGTTTTCCACCGCTGCGGTCTGGAAGGATTAAGTTGCCGGATGATGGAAACCTCCTTCTTTATGTCGCATGAGTCGTTGATCCTCGGCAAACGCCCGTGGTATTTGCGTCTGCGCGGCAAGCTGTACTTGCTGCTGCAACGTAATGCGCTGCGTGCACCAGATCAATTTGAAATTCCGCCAAACAGGGTTATCGAACTGGGTACTCAGGTCGAAATCTAACGCCAGACGCCTCCTTTCTCCATAAGGGGGCGTTTTTGTTTTCATGGTTAATCACCATGTAAAACGTTTCGAGGTTGATCACATTTCCGTAACGTCACGATGGTTTTCCCAACTCAGTCAGGATTAAACTGCGGGTCAGCGAAACGTTTCGCTGATGGAGAAAAAAATGAAAAAAGGCACCGTTCTTAATTCTGATATTTCATCGGTGATCTCCCGTCTGGGACATACCGATACGCTGGTGGTGTGTGATGCTGGTTTACCCATCCCCAAAAGTACAACGCGTATCGATATGGCATTAACCCAGGGTGTACCTTCTTTTATGCAGGTGCTGGGCGTCGTCACAAATGAAATGCAGGTCGAGGCTGCCATTATCGCGGAAGAGATCAAACAACATAATCCGCAACTCCACGAAACGTTGCTCACTCACCTTGAGCAGCTGCAAAAACACCAGGGAAATACCATTGAAATTCGTTACACCACGCATGAACAATTCAAACAACAAACCGCAGAAAGTCAGGCGGTAATTCGCAGCGGAGAATGTTCTCCGTATGCGAATATCATTCTCTGTGCTGGCGTGACGTTCTGAGGCCGTCATGGAAGCATTACTTCAGCTTAAAGGCATCGATAAAGCCTTCCCGGGCGTAAAAGCCCTCTCGGGCGCAGCGTTAAATGTCTATCCGGGCCGCGTGATGGCGCTGGTGGGCGAAAACGGCGCGGGTAAATCCACCATGATGAAAGTGCTTACTGGTATCTATGCTCGCGATGCCGGCACGCTTTTATGGCTGGGGAAAGAAACGACATTTACCGGGCCGAAATCTTCCCAGGAAGCCGGGATTGGGATTATCCATCAGGAACTGAACCTGATCCCGCAGTTGACCATTGCCGAAAACATTTTCCTCGGTCGTGAGTTTGTTAATCGCTTTGGCAAAATTGACTGGAAAACCATGTATGCCGAAGCGGATAAATTGCTGGCTAAACTTAACCTGCGCTTTAAAAGCGACAAGCTGGTGGGCGATCTTTCCATCGGTGACCAGCAAATGGTTGAAATCGCCAAAGTGCTGAGCTTTGAGTCGAAAGTCATCATTATGGATGAACCGACCGATGCGCTGACCGATACCGAAACCGAATCCCTGTTCCGCGTCATACGCGAGCTGAAATCGCAAGGCCGCGGTATTGTCTATATCTCCCACCGCATGAAAGAAATCTTCGAGATTTGCGATGACGTTACCGTTTTTCGTGACGGGCAATTTATTGCTGAGCGCGAAGTGGCATCACTGACCGAAGATTCGCTGATTGAGATGATGGTGGGCCGCAAGCTGGAAGATCAATATCCACACCTGGACAAAGCGCCGGGAGATATCCGCCTGAAAGTCGATAATCTCTGCGGACCTGGCGTTAACGATGTCTCTTTTACTTTACGCAAAGGCGAAATTCTTGGCGTCTCTGGTTTGATGGGCGCAGGTCGTACCGAACTGATGAAAGTGCTCTACGGCGCACTACCGCGCACCAGCGGTTACGTCACCCTGGATGGGCATGAAGTCGTTACCCGTTCACCGCAGGATGGCCTGGCAAGCGGCATTGTGTATATCTCCGAAGACCGTAAACGTGACGGTTTAGTGTTGGGCATGTCAGTAAAAGAGAACATGTCGCTGACAGCGCTGCGCTACTTCAGCCGCGCTGGCGGCAGTTTGAAGCATGCCGATGAACAGCAGGCTGTGAGTGATTTCATTCGTCTGTTTAATGTGAAAACACCGTCGATGGAACAGGCAATTGGTCTGCTTTCCGGTGGCAATCAGCAAAAAGTGGCGATTGCCCGCGGTCTGATGACACGCCCCAAAGTGTTGATCCTTGATGAACCTACCCGTGGCGTAGATGTCGGCGCGAAAAAAGAGATCTATCAACTGATTAACCAGTTCAAAGCCGATGGCTTGAGCATCATTCTGGTGTCATCGGAGATGCCAGAAGTATTAGGCATGAGCGATCGCATCATCGTCATGCATGAAGGGCATCTCAGCGGGGAATTTACTCGTGAGCAGGCCACCCAGGAAGTGTTAATGGCTGCCGCTGTGGGCAAGCTTAATCGCGTGAATCAGGAGTAAAAAAATGACAACCCAGACTGTCTCTGGTCGCCGTTATTTCACGAAAGCGTGGCTGATGGAGCAGAAATCGCTTATCGCTCTGCTGGTGCTGATCGCGATTGTCTCGACGTTAAGCCCGAACTTTTTCACCATCAATAACTTATTCAATATTCTCCAGCAAACCTCGGTGAACGCCATTATGGCGGTCGGGATGACGCTGGTGATCCTGACGTCGGGCATCGACTTGTCTGTAGGTTCTCTGTTGGCGCTAACCGGCGCAGTTGCTGCATCTATCGTCGGCATTGAAGTCAATGCGCTGGTGGCTGTCGCTGCTGCTCTCGCGTTAGGTGCCGCAATTGGTGCGGTAACCGGGGTGATTGTAGCGAAAGGTCGCGTTCAGGCGTTTATCGCTACGCTGGTTATGATGCTTTTACTGCGCGGCGTGACCATGGTTTATACCAACGGTAGCCCAGTGAATACCGGCTTTACTGAGAACGCCGATCTGTTTGGCTGGTTTGGTATTGGTCGTCCGCTGGGCGTACCGACGCCAGTCTGGATCATGGGGATTGTCTTCCTCGCGGCCTGGTACATGCTGCATCACACGCGTCTGGGGCGTTACATCTACGCGCTGGGCGGCAACGAAGCAGCAACGCGTCTTTCTGGTATCAACGTCAATAAAATCAAAATCATCGTCTATTCTCTTTGTGGTCTGCTGGCATCGCTGGCCGGGATCATTGAAGTGGCGCGTCTCTCCTCCGCACAACCCACGGCGGGGACTGGCTATGAGCTGGATGCTATTGCTGCGGTGGTTCTGGGCGGTACGAGTCTGGCGGGCGGAAAAGGTCGCATTGTTGGGACGTTGATCGGCGCATTAATTCTTGGCTTCCTTAATAATGGATTGAATTTGTTAGGTGTTTCCTCCTATTACCAGATGATCGTCAAAGCGGTGGTGATTTTGCTGGCGGTGCTGGTAGACAACAAAAAGCAGTAATAACGACTACAGGACATCTTGAATATGAACATGAAAAAACTGGCTACCCTGGTTTCCGCTGTTGCGCTAAGCGCCACCGTCAGTGCGAATGCGATGGCAAAAGACACCATCGCGCTGGTGGTCTCCACGCTTAACAACCCGTTCTTTGTATCGCTGAAAGATGGCGCGCAGAAAGAGGCGGATAAGCTTGGCTATAACCTGGTGGTGCTGGACTCCCAGAACAACCCGGCGAAAGAGCTGGCGAACGTGCAGGA
Organism: Escherichia sp. KCJ4928; assembly: GCF_004352695.1. Lineage (NCBI taxonomy): Bacteria > Pseudomonadati > Pseudomonadota > Gammaproteobacteria > Enterobacterales > Enterobacteriaceae > Escherichia > Escherichia sp. KCJ4928. Next base: position 5,061 of record NZ_SJWV01000077.1, on the reverse strand, counting down.
CTTAACCGTTCGCGGCACCAAAATTCTGCTGATTAACCCGACCGACTCCGACGCAGTAGGTAATGCTGTGAAGATGGCTAACCAGGCGAACATCCCGGTTATCACTCTTGACCGCCAGGCAACGAAAGGTGAAGTGGTGAGCCACATTGCTTCTGATAACGTACTGGGTGGCAAAATCGCCGGTGATTACATCGCGAAGAAAGCGGGTGAAGGTGCCAAAGTTATCGAGCTGCAAGGCATTGCTGGTACATCCGCAGCCCGTGAACGTGGCGAAGGCTTCCAGCAGGCCGTTGCTGCTCACAAGTTTAATGTTCTTGCCAGCCAGCCAGCAGATTTTGATCGCACTAAAGGTTTGAACGTAATGCAGAACCTGTTGACCGCTCATCCGGATGTTCAGGCTGTATTCGCGCAGAATGATGAAATGGCGCTGGGCGCGCTGCGCGCACTGCAAACTGCCGGTAAATCGGATGTGATGGTCGTCGGATTTGACGGTACACCGGATGGCGAAAAAGCGGTGAATGATGGCAAACTAGCAGCGACTATCGCTCAGCTACCCGATCAGATTGGCGCGAAAGGCGTCGAAACCGCAGATAAAGTGCTGAAAGGCGAGAAAGTTCAGGCTAAGTATCCGGTTGATCTGAAACTGGTTGTTAAGCAGTAGTTTTAATCAGGTTGTATGACCTGATGGTGACATAAATACGTCATCGACAGATGAACGTGTAATATAAAGAAAAGCAGGGCACGCGCCACCCTAACACGGTGGCGCATTTTATGGACATCCCGAATATGCAAAACGCAGGCAGCCTCGTTGTTCTTGGCAGCATTAATGCTGACCACATTCTTAATCTTCAATCTTTTCCTACTCCAGGCGAAACCGTAACCGGTAACCACTATCAGGTTGCATTTGGCGGCAAAGGCGCGAATCAGGCTGTGGCTGCTGGGCGTAGCGGTGCGAATATCGCGTTTATTGCCTGTACGGGTGATGACAGCATTGGTGAGAGCGTTCGCCAGCAGCTCGCCACTGATAACATTGATATTACTCCGGTCAGCGTGATCAAAGGCGAATCAACAGGTGTGGCGCTGATTTTTGTTAATGGCGAAGGTGAGAATGTCATCGGTATTCATGCCGGCGCTAATGCTGCCCTTTCCCCGGCGCTGGTGGAAGCGCAACGTGAGCGTATTGCCAACGCGTCAGCATTATTAATGCAGCTGGAATCACCACTCGAAAGTGTGATGGCAGCGGCGAAAATCGCCCATCAAAATAAGACTATCGTTGCGCTTAACCCGGCTCCGGCTCGCGAACTTCCTGACGAACTGCTGGCGCTGGTGGACATTATTACGCCAAACGAAACGGAAGCAGAAAAGCTCACCGGTATTCGTGTTGAAAATGATGAAGATGCAGCGAAGGCGGCGCAGGTACTGCATGAAAAAGGTATCCGTACTGTACTGATTACTTTAGGAAGTCGTGGTGTATGGGCTAGCGTGAATGGTGAAGGTCAGCGCGTTCCTGGATTCCGGGTGCAGGCTGTCGATACCATTGCTGCCGGAGATACCTTTAACGGCGCGTTAATCACGGCGTTGCTGGAAGAAAAACCATTGCCAGAGGCGATTCGGTTTGCCCATGCTGCCGCTGCGATTGCCGTAACACGTAAAGGCGCACAACCTTCCGTACCGTGGCGTGAAGAGATCGACGCATTTTTAGACAGGCAGAGGTGACGCTTGGCTACAATGAAAGATGTTGCCCGCCTGGCGGGCGTTTCTACCTCAACAGTTTCTCACGTTATCAATAAAGATCGCTTCGTCAGTGAAGCGATTACCGCCAAAGTTGAAGCGGCGATTAAAGAACTCAATTACGCGCCATCAGCCCTGGCGCGTAGCCTCAAACTCAATCAAACACATACCATTGGCATGTTGATCACTGCCAGTACCAATCCTTTCTATTCAGAACTGGTGCGTGGCGTTGAACGCAGCTGCTTCGAACGCGGTTATAGTCTCGTCCTTTGCAATACCGAAGGCGATGAACAGCGGATGAATCGCAATCTGGAAACGCTGATGCAAAAACGCGTTGATGGCTTGCTGTTACTGTGCACCGAAACGCATCAACCTTCGCGTGAAATCATGCAACGTTATCCGACAGTGCCTACTGTGATGATGGACTGGGCTCCGTTCGATGGCGACAGCGATCTTATTCAGGATAACTCGTTGCTGGGCGGAGACTTAGCAACGCAATATCTGATCGATAAAGGTCATACCCGTATCGCCTGTATTACCGGTCCGCTGGATAAAACTCCGGCGCGCCTGCGGTTGGAAGGTTATCGGGCGGCGATGAAACGTGCGGGTCTCAACATTCCTGATGGCTATGAAGTCACTGGTGATTTTGAATTTAACGGCGGGTTTGACGCCATGCGCCAACTGTTATCACATCCGCTGCGTCCTCAGGCCGTCTTTACCGGAAATGACGCTATGGCTGTTGGCGTTTACCAGGCGTTATATCAGGCAGAGTTACAGGTTCCGCAGGATATCGCGGTGATTGGCTATGACGATATCGAACTGGCAAGCTTTATGACGCCACCATTAACCACTATCCACCAACCGAAAGATGAACTGGGGGAGCTGGCGATTGATGTACTCATCCATCGGATAACCCAGCCGACCCTTCAGCAACAACGATTACAACTTACTCCGATTCTGATGGAACGCGGTTCGGCTTAGATTTACGCTGTCTTTTGATCAAATTATTACCATCGGTTGTTTTCAGAAGCATGAACATTGCTGCTGAAGCAACAGTAATAATGCCCATCGTGATAAACGTATAGTGGAATTGTTCGACAGTCGTTGTGCCTTCCATCCCTTCATAAACGCGAAGGACGGCCGCACTTACAGCAACGCCTAAACTAATCGACAGTTGCTGCGTGACCGCCAGAACACTGTTACCGCTGCTGGCGTTGTCATCGGTCAGATCGGCAAGTGTGATGGTATTCATCGCGGTAAATTGCGTCGACATAGCCATCCCTAATATAAACAACGGCAAGATCAGCATCCATATCGCCATTGCCGGTGATTGCAAAGAGAACTGAGCGATCATTAGCCCAATAATCACCGTGATCCCCACTAACGTATGGCGATAGCCCAGACGACGTAAGACTTGGGTAACCATCGATTTTGCAATAATGGAACCTAACGCTGTCGGTGCCATCATACAGCCGGCAATAAACGCCTGATAACCAAATCCTACCTGTAACATCAATGGCATAAGGAACGGTACACAACCGGTCCCCAGACGGGTTGCAATATTGCCTACGATACCGATTGAGAAAGTGCGGGTTTTAAATAAATCTAATGAAATTAATGGGTTTGGCGTGTGTCGCGCATGGAGAATATAGAGAAGCAGTAACCCGATGCTGGTGACAATTACCGTCAAGGCAATCCAGCTGGCGACAATCTTTTCCCCGAATAGCTCTATTCCGCTTGAGAAGAGAACAAGGCTGAGGCCAAACAGCAAAAAGCCAGTGATATCGAATCTGCGTCGTGCGGTGGTGAAATTGGGCATATGTTTGCGCGCGTAAAGAAGGCCCGCAATACCTATGGGGATATTGATTAAAAATATCCAGTGCCAGGTTGCCCAGGTGACCAGCACGCCGCCAAGAACGGGGCCTAAAATTGGCCCCACCAGACCCGGCATAGCGACAAAATTTAATACTGGAAGAAGTTCATTACGAGGATAAGCGCGCAGTAAGGCCAGCCGAGCAACAGGCATCATCATTGCGCCGCCTATCCCCTGAATAACCCGGAAGACAACCAGCTGTGGTAGCGAATTAGAAAGTGCGCAGGCCAGAGAACCCAATGTGAACAGACTCACGGCAAGGGTAAAAATGCGACGCGTACCGAAGCGATCGGCTAGCCATCCGCTTACCGGAATAAGCATCGCCACCGTCAGCGTATAACTGATGATGGCTGATTGCATCGCGAGAGGAGAACGATTAAGGCTATGAGCGATTGCGGGTAAGGCGGTATTCAGAATAGTGGCATCAAGTGCCTGCATGAAGAAGGCCATCGCCGCGATCCACGGCAAACCCGCCATACTGCGATTCTTTTTATCGCTCATTCAATGTCCTGTTATCGGGTTGTCACTTATCAGGTAAGCGTAGCAGCGCCTGACAAGCTTTAAATGCCGCGTCGCCATCGCTTTGGACAATCGCATCGACAATCGCCTGGTGCAGATCCAGCTTTATCACTGTGTCGCTGGTAATTGACGTGAAGTAAGTGTGATAAACCGAATGGAATAGCGAGGCGAATGAGGTCAAAAACGGATTGGCGCTCATTTCATAGATATGCTCATGCCAGGCCATATCGACTTCGATCCAGCGTTCACGGCGAAAGTTCTCTTTTAATGCCGCCATTTCGGCCATTAACGTATTGAGATGCGCCTTCTGTTCCGCGGTGCCAACCGTTGCAGCCAGTAGGCAAGCTTGCGGCTCCAGACAGATACGCATAACCAGAAAGTGATCGATGACCTGATGAAAGTTCTCTTCTGTCATCCACCAGGTAAGCAATTCCTGATCAAGAAAATTCCAGTTTGATTGTGGCATGACCCGGGTACCAATTCGCGGTCGCGGTAAAACCATCCCTTTTGCCGTTAACGTTTTGACCGCTTCGCGTACCGCTGTACGACTCACTCCAAATTGCTCGCCCAGCTCAATCTCACCAGGCAAAATGGTGCCGGGTTCATATTCACCTTTTAAGATGCGTTGCGCCAGCTTCTCAGCCAGAACATACGAAAGGTTTTTCTGTGCAGCTAACTGTTGTGCGCTTAAAGGCATTACTAATCTTCCTTTTTCTTTTTATTCCTCCTTAGTATGCCACCAGGAAGTGTGATTACGGTTGCAAAAACGGCAAATTGCTTGTTTTATGGCACATTAACGGGGCTTTTGCTGAAAAAATGCGCGGTCAGAAAATTATTTTAAATTTCCTCTTGTCAGGCCGGAATAACTCCCTATAATGCGCCACCACTGACACGGAACAACGGCAAACACGCCGCCGGGTCAGCGGGGTTCTCCTGAG
>NZ_SJWV01000779.1:0-255 GCF_004352695.1 Escherichia sp. KCJ4928 | reverse complement strand
CTTCATCTTTGGACAGAATGTACACTTCAGATTCGAACTTGGTGTGCGGCTTGATGGTGCCCGGCTTAGCCAGTACCTGACCACGTTCGATTTCTTCACGTTTGATACCACGCAGCAGAACACCTACATTCTCACCAGCACGGCCTTCGTCCAGCAGTTTGCGGAACATTTCAACGCCAGTACAGGTAGACTTCTGAGTCTCTTTGATACCAACGATTTCAACTTCTTCACCAACTTTGATGATACCGCGTTCTA
>NZ_SJWV01000778.1:0-255 GCF_004352695.1 Escherichia sp. KCJ4928 | reverse complement strand
CCGCGGAGAAAGCGCGCGGGATGAAGGGCGATGAAATAAACGCGTGGCGTAATGCGATGGAGGCGGCGAACTACACGTTTGAGCACAATGGCCGGAAATGGGACTACGGAAAGTCAACGCAGACGCGTCTTGAGCCATCGGTGGCGGCAGCGAAAGCGGGGAAACTGCCGGAGGCGTTTTTCTGGACGGATGCGGAAAACAATGATGTACAGGTGACAGCAGAAGAGCTTATTGCGCTGAGTGAAGCGGCAGAGC
>NZ_SJWV01000777.1:0-255 GCF_004352695.1 Escherichia sp. KCJ4928 | reverse complement strand
CATACAACTGCCAGCCACAGAAATCACAGCCCTGTTCGGCATACCAGTGCTCCAGCGTGCAGCTGAAACGGCGGCTTAATTCTGCAACAACGTCGCTTTCCGGCTGACACCACGGCGTGTCGAAATCAACCTGAATGAAGTTTTCCCCCTGACTGCTGATATTCAGGTCATACCCACAAGGCCACTTCACGCCATACCGTTCTGTATACCAGTGATATGCAGAAGGAACACCGTTCAGAACACCACCGTTGAAGC
>NZ_SJWV01000776.1:0-255 GCF_004352695.1 Escherichia sp. KCJ4928 | reverse complement strand
CCAGAGAAGTTGTTGATATTTAAGGCCTGTATACTGGCTTCCCTGGTCGCTATGGAACACGACATCCCGGGGTTGGCCACGCGTCTCATAGGCCATCCGCAGGGCACTGCTTATCAGTGCGGTATCGACATGCGCTGACAGACTCCAGCCGATAACCCTGCGGGCAAAAAGATCCATAACAACCGCCAGATAGCACCAGCGATTTCCTGCCCAGAGATACGTAATATCTCCACACCATACCCGGTCTGGCTCCGG
>NZ_SJWV01000775.1:0-255 GCF_004352695.1 Escherichia sp. KCJ4928 | reverse complement strand
CACCACCGCTTCCGCCAGCGCATTACGGACCAGTGCATCAGCAGCCGGACTGGAAAAACGGATCAATTCTTCCGTCAGTACCGCAATGGCCGACACCTTCGCATGACTGAAGGTGATGGATTCAAAACCAAACTTCGTCAGGGGTTTTGCCTTACCCTCACCCACCCAGCCGGCAGCACCGCCCGACACCTGGGCGTGCACACGGATATTGAACGGCACCTGACGAAGTGCAGGGATCCCGCCCTGACCAAATCG
>NZ_SJWV01000774.1:0-255 GCF_004352695.1 Escherichia sp. KCJ4928 | reverse complement strand
ACCAGGCTTTCCCCGCGTTCCCATGCCTCCCTAAGCCGTGGAAGCTGGTCGCTCCATTCCTCCAGCAATTCGAAATTTTCAGAAAGTAGCCGCGCCTCCTGGACTCCGGCGATCGCCAGTTTCGTGGTGATGGTTAACAGCTGCGGCTCTTCAATATTTCCGGCGCGTATCACCGTCGCCCTGTATCGCCCATCATCAACAATCTGGAGGTTATCCAGTTCGCTTAACTGATAACGCCCCAGATAAACGGGAGGG
>NZ_SJWV01000773.1:0-255 GCF_004352695.1 Escherichia sp. KCJ4928 | reverse complement strand
ATCGGTACGTAACAGATATCCGCTACCTGTGAAATGAATCCATTCTGATTCGCCGGTGTCATTCGTCTGATGTGACAGCGAGTACAGCCAGGCGTTGTCCTTTGCAGTGATATGCGCGGTACTGCAGCGTATGCCGGTCAGGGCAGCAAATGGTGGCGTGCAGTCTGTTGAGACCCGGTCAGATTCATCAACAACACGAAGGGAGTGGCCATTGTCGCAGACCACGTTAATCAGTTCAGCGAGATTAACACCATC
>NZ_SJWV01000772.1:0-255 GCF_004352695.1 Escherichia sp. KCJ4928 | reverse complement strand
CGTTTTATCCTCATCGTTGTCAAAGATAATTCCCGATTCGCAGTCGATATTGTCCTGCAGCCACGCAATCAGAATATCCAGCGCTGTTTCCGTGGTTAATGATTTCATGTTGTTTCTGGTTACCAGTTGAAAGTGGGTAAACCCGGCAGGCATTCAGCGCTGGCATCCAGATGAATGAGACTGACGCCATAACGTCGGGTAAGTGTGACAACCAGACGGCGGAACGTTTTTGACAGCCCCAGGCGTTTAAGCCGC
>NZ_SJWV01000771.1:0-255 GCF_004352695.1 Escherichia sp. KCJ4928 | reverse complement strand
TGATAAAGACGTCATTGCAATTGATGGAAAAACGCTCCGGCACTCTTATGACAAGAGTCGCCGCAGGGGAGCGATTCATGTCATTAGTGCGTTCTCAACAATGCACAGTCTGGTCATCGGACAGATCGAGACGGATGAGAAATCTAATGAGATTACAGCTATCCCAGAACTTCTTAACATGCTGGATATTAAAGGAAAAATCATCACAACTGATGCGATGGGTTGCCAGAAAGATATTGCAGAGAAGATACAAAA
>NZ_SJWV01000770.1:0-255 GCF_004352695.1 Escherichia sp. KCJ4928 | reverse complement strand
ACCAGGCTTTCCCCGCGTTCCCATGCCTCCCTAAGCCGTGGAAGCTGGTCGCTCCATTCCTCCAGCAATTCGAAATTTTCAGAAAGTAGCCGCGCCTCCTGGACTCCGGCGATCGCCAGTTTCGTGGCGATGGTTAACAGCTGCGGCTCTTCAATATTTCCGGCGCGTATCACCGTCGCCCTGTATCGCCCATCATCAACAATCTGGAGGTTATCCAGTTCGCTTAACTGATAACGCCCCAGATAAACGGGAGGG
>NZ_SJWV01000076.1:0-19130 GCF_004352695.1 Escherichia sp. KCJ4928 | reverse complement strand
CAATAGATTGTTGTAATTATCAACTATTTTTGAATTAACGACTGGCAGTATATCATTGAAACGGACCTGAAAGCAGCCAAAGCGGTCGCGAAAATGTAAAATTGTTGTTGGATTGTGCCATTTTATCGTTCTGCGCTGTGATCTGGCTGTAACAATACTTTTTCAAAATGCATTACGGATAACATCTATTACTCCGTGCAGGATGGGATCACGCAGGCTGAATTTGTTGTAGTGGATAGAGAAATCTATTTGCTCCTCATTTAAGGACGGAAAAGGCAGTTTTTCCAGCGGCCAGCAGCGGCTAAACAGGTTATAAAAACGGCTGGGAATAATCGCTAACATGTCACTGTTGGCAACCAGTGCAGCGATTGTCAAAATGTTGTAGCTGGTGAAATTGATTTGCCGGTCCGGAAACATTTCTTGAACTCTCTGCCGCAGACCGCTGAAATTTTGCTCTTCCGGTAACAGAAGTACATGCGCAGCGTTGTCGATAGTCTCTCTGTCATCTTCTAAAGAGAGTAGTGGATTTCCCTCGCGGCAAATTAACACCATATTGTCGGTGAACAGAACATGATGTTGCACCGTACGATTGGTGCAAAACATGTTATCGATGATGAGATCGGTTTGAAACTGACTGAGTTGGTTTTCCGCGTCGCTGATGGGCGGGTTGCGCAGTAAAAGCTGCGGATAGTGAGTTTTAATCGCCCGATAGATGACAGGAAGGACCAGGGCTCCGACCGAGGGAGTGGTCGCAATAGTTATCGTTCGTTGCTTATCATAGCTTCCTTCGATATCCAGCGCGCCAAGAATGGACTCAAGGCCCTGACTGATATACTCATGTAGATGCATCGCAAATGCGGTAGGAGTGACACCCTGGCCTTTGCGAATAAACAATGGGTCAGGGAATATAACGCGCAGTTTCTGAATAGACTGACTGATTGCCGAGGGGGTCAGATTAAGCACTTTCGCTGCATTAACGATCCCTTTATGTACATATACAGCTTCAAAAATAGTCAGAAGGTTAAGATCAATATTTCGTAAGGTTGTAAATATTTGTGGTTTACCTTCTGACGACTTTCTGCTTAAACAGGGTTCAATTTGATTATTACTATCCACGCACTTACTCCAATTTTATTCATGGAAAAATAATATTTAAAAAATTACAATAATCTTATGTCTAATTGGAACGGAACGCTTTTGCTCACCATAATCAACTATTTCAATAGGTTAATCAATGGGGTGAGTTACGGAGCAAGGCGTGGCACCGCATTTCTGCAAGTGATAAAGAAAATATACAAACGCGAAGGAGATGTAAAGCATTAGCAGGTATTATGAGTAATGACCCAGTGTAAATTGGGCCATTGAGGTATGGAATTAAGCGGTAATATATTCGAAGTCCGGATTGTTTAGTAGCGCTAAAATATTTTCCAGTAAACGTGGAGCAATATTATTAGTCGTCGCTTCGGGTTTCCATTGTGATATTTTAGCCATTTCCATTCCGGCATACCCACAAGGATTAATACGTAAAAATGGTGAAAGATCCATATTGACGTTTAATGCCAGACCGTGGAATGAACAACCGCGTCGAATTCGTAAACCCAGTGAGCAAATTTTCTTTTCCCCGACATAGACACCAGGCGCGTCAGCCCGAGGATGCGCTTCTATACCCAGTTCAGCCAGGGTATTCACCACTGTTTGCTCAAGCAAGGTCACCAGTTCACGCACACCGAGTTTACGGCGTTTCAGGTTAAGCAACACATACATCACCTGTTGTCCCGGCCCGTGATAAGTCACCTGCCCACCGCGATCGCTCTGGATCACCGGAATATCACCCGGCATTAAAATGTGCTCCGCTTTTCCTGCCTGACCTTGGGTGAATACCGGATAGTGCTCGACCAGCCAGATTTCATCAAGGGTACTATCATCGCGGGTATCGGTGAATTCATGCATAGCCTGGGAGATTGGCTCGTAAGGCTGAAGACCGAGCTGGCGGACAAGAATTTTATCCTGATACAAAACGGCATCTCCGTGGAGAATGAGTAAAAGTGGGGGAAAAGTATATCACAGCGAGGAGAGGGGAGTTACCCGACCAGGAGCCGGGTAACGGAGAAGCGAGTTACAGAACCATGCGGACAATATCGATTTTGCCCAGTTCTTCATACAGTGTTTCAACCTGCTCGATATGAGTGGCGTTGATAGTGATAGATACCGAGTGGTAGTTGCCTTTGCTGCTTGGTTTTACCGTTGGGGTGTAGTCACCTGGCGCATGGCGCTGTACCACTTCAACCACCTGATCAACCAGCTCAGGTAACGCCTGCCCCATAACTTTGTAAGTAAAAGGAGTAGGGAATTCAAGCAGTTCGTTAAGTTTGGTTTTCATGTCAGCTCCGGCGTAACGTAATTAAATAGCAACTCCCGCCAGAAGGCGGGAGTTTTTTTACTGATGCTTAGTATATGGGGACGGAAATTACACTTTCAAGTGTTCAATTTTTAACCAAACCAGTGATGGAACATTAATTTAATGTAATCAATGATTTTGCCGAAGAAGTTACCTTCCGGGATTTCTTGCAACACAACCAGCGGGCGTTGCTCGATCGTTTTGCCATCAAGCTGGAAGTTGATAGTTCCGACGACCTGATTCTTTTGCAGCGGCGCATGCAATTCACTGCTGTTCAGCACATAGCTGGCTTTCAGATCTTTCATGCGACCACGTGGAATGGTCAGGTACACGTCTTTATCAACCCCTAACGAAGCGCGATCAGAATCACCAAACCAAACCGGTTCAGAGGCGAACTCTTTACCTACTTTCAGTGGGTTAACGGTTTCGAAGAAACGGAAGCCCCAGGTTAGCAGTTTTTTACTTTCGGCTTCACGGCCTTTAAAAGTACGTCCGCCCATCACCGCAGAAATCAAGCGCATCTGGCCTTCAGTCGCAGAAGCAACAAGGTTGTAACCTGCTTTGTCAGTGTGTCCGGTTTTGATGCCGTCGACATTCAGGCTGTTATCCCATAACAGGCCGTTACGGTTCAGCTGGCGAATACCGTTAAACGTAAATTCTTTTTCTTTATAGATCGAGTATTCATTCGGTACGTCACGGATCAATGCCTGGCCGATCAGCGCCATATCTCGCGCGGAGCTGTACTGACCATCAGCATCCAGACCATGTACCGTCTGGAAGTGGGTGTTTTTCAGGCCCAGGGCGTTAACGTAGCTGTTCATCAAGCCAACAAAAGCGTCCTGGCTACCAGCGGCAAAATCGGCCATGGCGACGCAAGCATCGTTACCCGATTGCAGGTTAATACCGCGGATCAGCTGAGAAACCGGAACCTGCATGCCCGGTTTGAGGAACATCAGCGAAGAACCTTTAAACACCGGGTTACCGGTGGCCCATGCGTCGTTGCCGATAGTGACTAAATCAGTTTCTTTAAATTTACCGGCTTTCATTGCCTGGCCGATAACGTAACTGGTCATCATTTTGGTCAGGCTGGCAGGATCGCGGCGGACATCTGCGTTCTGTTCGGCGAGCACTTTGCCGGAGTTATAGTCAATCAGGATGTAGGACTCCGCATCGATCTGCGGTACACCCGGGATCATAGTTTTGATATTCAGGTCATCGGCATGTGCAGCAGAGATAAAGGCTGTGCAAAGAGCCGTGGTGAGCGCCAGGCGCTTCATGATACGAGCGGAAAAAATGGTATTCATGGTCTGAACTACGACATCCGTGATGGAATTAAAAAAAGTGCCCTACTATAGCAAATGCACTACCGGCAGGCATCTGACTTTCCGCGTGACTTTGTTAACGTCATTTACAGAAATTGACACATCAGATGCCTGCTTTACGCTACTGCGCGGTGGTAATAAATGACTGTAATTGGGCTTCGGTTTGCAAACGTTGCTGCAAGGTACTGGCTTCGGCTTTACTGGCGAATGGGCCAAGCTGGATACGCCAGACCGCGCCATTTTGAGTTACGCGACCGGGGACGCCGAACTTCTGTCCCAGTTGCTGTTGGTACTGTTGCGCACGAGCCTGATCGCTAACGGCCCCGACTTGCACCATAAAGTTGCCGCTGGCGCTTTGCGAGGCGGCTTGCGGTGTCACCATTGCAGGCGAGGTTGCAGGCGTTGTCGACGGAGCTGTAACAACGGGCTGTGGTGCAGGTGTCGGTTCGCTGCTTTCCAGTACACCAGGCGCTAAGGTCGTTGGAGCGCCGAGGAAACCGCTACTGGTTACCGGCGCGCCGGTCGGATCTTCGCTTTTTAGCGTCGAGTTACTGACCGGAAGAATGTCACCCTGCGGGCCAGACACTGAACTTGCCCCCGCGCCACCGCTTAAATCGGGAGGTGCAGGCAGGGCGTAAGTCTGTTTGGCGACTGTGGTACAAGCCATACCAGGACCAGAAAGCGAACCATCCTGGGCGACAATAATCGGATCGATACGAACTTTGGTGTTGTTTGACGTGTTAAGACGGTCAGCTGCTGCGCGAGAAAGCGAAATTACGCGGTCGTTGCCGTAGGGGCCGCGATCATTAATGCGCACCACGATCATTCGCCCGTTAGCCAGGTTAGTGATTCTGGCGTAGCTGGGGATCGGAAGCGTTGGATGGGCCGCCGTCAACTGTGTCGGATCGAAAGCTTCGCCAGAGGCCGTCAGGTTACTGCCTGGTTCGGCATCATAGATTGCCGCCAGTCCCGCTTGGCTAAATCGAGACGGATCCTGCACGATTTTGTAGCTTTTACCGTCGCGCTGGTAATCCTGATTTGCCGTCGCGTTCAGTGGTTCGAAACGCGGGTCCGCCCCGCTAATTTCAACTATGGGGCCGTTACATACCGCAGGCTGCGGTACACTTACCGTCTGTTGCTGACCATCATCGCTTGTACATGCCGCGAGCATTCCTGCCGCGATGCAGATCCCGAGCCACTGCTTACGCATTGCGCACCTCTTACACGCTTTTCGACAACATTTTCCTGTGGGTGTGGATTGACATTACAATCCCGAACCCAGCCATCAGCACAATTAGCGCTGATCCTCCATAACTGACCAGTGGGAGCGGAACCCCTACAACCGGCAGAATACCGCTTACCATACCAATATTTACGAAGACATAAACGAATAATATCAGCATTAAGCCGCCAGCCATGACGCGACCAAAGGTGGTTTGCGCTCTGGCGGCTATCCACAGCCCGCGCATGATCAGCAGAATGTAGAGAGCGAGCAGAATCAGAATGCCCACTAATCCCAGCTCTTCCGCCAGTACCGCGAAGATAAAGTCGGTATGGCGTTCGGGTAGAAATTCAAGTTGTGACTGAGTGCCATGCAGCCAGCCTTTGCCGCGTAATCCGCCGGAGCCAATAGCAATTTTAGACTGAATAATGTGATAGCCCGCGCCGAGTGGGTCTGATTCCGGGTCCAGGAGCATCATTACGCGCTGGCGCTGGTAATCATGCATCAGGAAGAACCACAGAATAGGAATGAACGCCGCCACCAGCACTACTGCGACGCCAATCAGACGCCAGCTAAGGCCAGAGAGGAACAGTACAAACAGACCGGAAAGCGCAACGAGGATTGATGTTCCCAGGTCAGGCTGTGCAGCCACCAGCAGCGTGGGCATAAATATCAGCACCAGCGCGATGCCAGTGTTCTTCAACGATGGCGGGCAAACGTCGCGGTTGATAAAGCGCGCAACCATCAGTGGTACGGCTATTTTGGCAATTTCCGACGGCTGAAAACGAACAATACCGAGGTCCAGCCAGCGTTGAGCGCCTTTAGAGATGGCACCGAAAGCATCTACCGCCACCAGCAAAATAATACAGATGATATAGAGATAGGGGGCCCAGCCTTCATAAACGCGTGGAGGAATTTGCGCCATCACCACCATGATGACCAGACCCATCGCGATTTGGCCGATTTTACGCTCCATCATGCCAATATCCTGACCGCTGGCGCTCCAGATAACCAGGGCGCTGTAAACCAGCAATGCCAGTAAGATCAGCAGCATTGTGGGATCGAGATGGACTTTATCCCAGAATGTTTTTTTATTCGGATTATCCGTCATGATTAATGGTCCTCCGCTGCGGCAACCGCTGGATTTTCCGCAGGCAGATCGGTGTTGTTATCACCCAGCATAATGTGGTCGAGGATCTGGCGCATCAGTGTCCCAACCGCCGGACCCGCACCACCGTTCTCCAGAATCATGGCGACAGCCACTTGCGGATTGTTGTATGGCGCAAAGGCGGTCATCAGTTTGTGGTCACGTAAACGCTCGGCAATTTTGTGCGCATTATAGGTTTCGTTCGCTTTCAGACCGAAGACCTGAGCGGTACCGGATTTCGCCGCAATTTTGTACGGTGCGCTGGCAAAGTATTTATGCGCCGTACCGTTAGGGCGGTTAGCAACACCGTACATACCGTCTTTCGCCAGCTCCCAGTAACCGGAATGAATATCGCCGACGGGCGGTTCATGCGGCTGTACCCATGGCACCTGTTTGCCGTCTTCGGCGGTGCTCATCAGCAAATGAGGAACCTTCACGATACCGTCATTAATCAGGATCATCAGTGCCTTACTCATCTGGATTGGGGTCGCTGTCCAGTAACCCTGACCGATACCAACCGGAATGGTGTCACCCTGATACCACGGTTTTTTAAAGCGTTTCTGTTTCCATTCGCGGGTAGGCATGTTGCCGGAACGTTCTTCCGCCAGGTCGATACCGGTGTAATGACCATAACCGAATTTACCCATCCATTCGGAGAGGCGATCGATCCCCATATCGTAGGCCACCTGATAGAAGAAGGTATCCGCAGATTCTTCCAGCGATCTTGTGACATTCAGACGCCCGTGGCCCCATTTTTTCCAGTCACGATAACGTTTTTCCGAACCTGGCAGTTGCCACCAGCCTGGGTCAAACAGCGTCGTATTGCGCGTGATCACCCCGGCGCTCAATGCCGAAACCGCCACATAGGGTTTAACTGTAGACGCGGGAGGATAAACCCCCTGTGTGGCGCGGTTCACCAGCGGTGTATTCGGGTCGTTCAACAAGGCGGAATAATCTTTGCTGGAGATACCGTCAACAAACAGGTTTGGGTCATAACTAGGCGTGGAAACCAGCGCCAGCACCCCACCTGTACGCGGATCGGTGACAACCACAGCTGCGCGGCTACCCGCCAGCAGCGTTTCAATATATTGCTGGAGTTTGAGATCCAGCGTCAGGTAAATATCGTGTCCGGCTTGCGGTGGTACTTCTTTTAACTGGCGGATAACACGCCCACGGTTGTTAACTTCAACCTCTTCATAACCGGTCTGACCGTGCAGCACGTCTTCATAGTAACGCTCAATGCCCAGCTTACCGATATCATGCGTTGCCGCATAGTTGGCCAGTTTGCCGTCATTATTCAGGCGTTCGACGTCTTTATCGTTGATTTTCGACACATAGCCGATGACGTGGGTCAACGCCGAACCGTAAGGATAGTAACGACGTTTATAGCCTTTAACTTCGACACCCGGAAAACGGTACTGATTGACGGCAAAGCGAGCTACTTGTACTTCGGTCAGGTTAGTTTTCACCGGAATAGAGGTGAAACGGTGTGAACGTGCGCGCTCTTTTCGGAATGCAGCAATATCGTCATCGGTCAGATCAACCACGCTGCGCAAAGCGTCCAGCGTTTGCTGCACGTTATCGACTTTCTCTGGCATCATTTCTATCTGGTAGATAGTGCGGTTGAGGGCCAGAGGGATACCATTACGGTCGTAGATAATGCCGCGGCTGGGCGCGATAGGCACCAGCTTAATGCGGTTTTCATTAGAGCGAGTCTGGTAGTCGGTAAAGCGAACAATTTGCAGATTATACAGGTTGGCGATAAGCACGCCGGTCAGCAGCAAAATCCCCAAAAAGGCGACCAGCGCCCGGCGCACAAACAGCGCGGACTCTGCCGTATAGTCGCGAAAAGAGTTCTGTAGTTTCATCCGCTGCGTTTTCTACTCAAAGCTCCCTTATCACTCACGGTGATAAGGATGGTTGGTGGTGATGCTCCACGCCCGGTACAGACTCTCTGCGACCAGCACGCGAACCAGCGGATGGGGGAGGGTAAGCGTCGACAGCGACCAGCTCTGCTCCGCCGCCGCTTTACAGGCAGGCGACAACCCTTCAGGCCCGCCAATCAGTAGACTGACGTCGCGACCATCCAGCTTCCAGCGTTCCAGCTCAGCGGCTAACTGCGGCGTATCCCAGGGCTTGCCTGGAATATCGAGGGTGACAATGCGGTTTTTGCCTGCGGCCGCCAACATCTGCTCACCCTCTTTGTCGAGTATGCGCTTGATGTCCGCATTCTTGCCGCGTTTTCCGGCCGGAATTTCAATCAGCTCGAAGGGCATATCTTTCGGAAAACGACGCAGGTACTCGGTAAAACCGGTTTGTACCCAGTCCGGCATTTTCGTTCCCACGGCGACAAGTTGCAGCTTCACGCATTAACTCCAGAGTTTTTCCAGTTCATACAGGCGACGGCTCTCTTCCTGCATGATATGGACAATCACATCGCCCAAATCCACGACAATCCAGTCGGCGCTGTTTTCACCTTCTACGCCGAGCGGTAACAGGCCCGCTGCGCGAGACTCCTGCACAACGTGGTCAGCAATGGACATAACATGACGGCTGGACGTACCCGTACAGATGATCATGCAGTCGGTGATGCTGGATTTGCCTTGAACGTCTAAGGCGATGATGTCCTGACCTTTGAGGTCATCAATTTTGTCGATAACAAAATCCTGGAGTGCTTTACCCTGCAAGTTTTCCCCCTGGGTGAATCAAATAGATAAAAATGGTCTGTCAGTATACCTGAACCAGAGGCGATTTCGGGACAATTGTCGCCGAATCGGCTTTCGAAAGTGGGCTATCATCCCACCCCGCGCCGCAGATTGCATCGCCATTTTTGTAAAACAATTTCTACAAAGTCGTGTCTGGCGAAAAAAGTCTGGCTGCGGAGAATATCAGCCTGCCCGGGTCTGTCAATGGTCGTTGCGGCTTACCCGTAAAAAAACAGAAAAGTCATGCATTCTCGACCCCGATGGCACGGCTATTGAGGACGCGTAGCGTCGCGAATTTTTGGTTGATATCAATGGTGCTCCAACACCCCTGGTCAACGCGAAAATGCCACATAGCCTCGGCAGGCATGCGAATTAAACGGGCGATTAACAGACTCAGTACACCCTGATGGCTGACGACTAAAATATTCTGATAGTGCTGAAATTCACTAAGCCTTGCGATAAAGCGTTCCACACGTTGCGAAAATGCCTGAAATCCTTCACCGTTCGTGGGGATTGCATGCTGCCAGTCATTGCACCACGCGCTATAGTTTTCGGCATCTTCTTGCATGAGGTCGCGATGATGTCGCATCTCCCAGTCGCCAAAAAACATTTCGTTGAGTTCAGGGATGATTTGCACGGGGAGCTGGCGGTCACTGAGAACCAGTCGCGCGGTATGCTGTGCCCGTTCCAGTTCACTGCATAAAACCAGATCAAAGGAAACACCATGTAGCAGCGTATGCAGATTTTGCGCTTGCTCAATACCGCGTGCGGTCAGGGGTGTGGGCGCATGACCGCTGTACAGACCATCGACATTCGCTTGCGTTTCGCCATGACGAATTAACCACAGTCGCATCATGCCCTCCGTAACGACAGGTATCAGCGATACAAGCCTTGTTGGTTAATGTAAGTCAGTACCGGTTCCGGCAATAAATCCTCACACGATTCACCGTTTTGCAAACGTTCGCGGATGATGGTCGCCGAGATGTTAAACCACGGCGTTTCAGCCAGATAAATTTTACCGGCAGGCTGAAGGTGAAGATCTTCCGGGTTATGTGTCAAATGATCTTCCAGCCATTGCTGGTATTGCGGTTGCGCCATTTCAAGTGGGTAACCTGGACGCCGACAGACGATCAAATGTGCATTGTCGAGTATCGTTTCGTATTCGTACCAGGTCGGAAAGGTCAGCAATGAATCCTGACCAATAATAAACGCCAGCGGCACGTCCGACCCTTGTTCCTGCCGCCACTCTTTCAGTGTTTGCGCAGTGTAAGAGGGGGCATTGCGCTTTAGCTCGCGTTCATCAAGAGTAAATAATGGCTTGTCGGCAATCGCCAGTTCAAGCATGTGTTTACGCTGCACGCTGTTCGCTTCCGGCTGGGGACGATGCGGAGGAACATTATTAGGGATGATTGTGACCCGCGTCAGACCAATCAAATTCGCCAGCGTTTCCACGGGTTTAAGATGACCATAGTGCACCGGATCAAAGGTGCCGCCAAACAGAGCCTGTAAAGATTTCATATCAACCGTCGATAAATACGTCCGCCAGGGGTTTATGGCACAACAGAAGAGATAACCCTTCCAGCTCTGCCCACACTGACTGACCGTAATCTTGTTTGAGGGTGAGTTCCGTTCGTGTCAGGAGTTGCACGGCCTGACGTAACTGCGGCTGGCTTAAGCGATTTAACGCCTCGCCCATCATGCCCCGGCGGTTCTGCCATACCCGATGCTTATCAAACAACGCACGCAGTGGCGTATGGGCAGACTGGCGTTTCAGGTTAACCAGTAACAACAGTTCACGTTGTAATGTGCGCAACAAAATAACCGGCTCGCTGCCTTCCAGACGCAGTTGCTGAAGAATATGCAACGCGCGCTTACTTTTTCCCATCAACAAAGCATCAACCCAATGAAAAGGGGTGAAATGCGCGGCATCATTCACCGCCTGTTCAACGCGCGGTAATGTCAATTTGCCGTCTGGCCAGAGCAGCGATAAACGCTCCAGTGCCTGAGCCAGCGCCAGCAGGTTACCTTCATAACAGTAGCAGAGCACCTGATTTGCAGCGTCATCCAGTTCTAAGTTGAGCTGTTTTGCGCGCGCAGCAACCCAGCGGGGAAGCTGAGCCTGCTCCGGTGTCTGACAGGTCACCTGCACGCTGCGATTCGCAAGCGCAGTAAACCAGGCGGCATTTTCTTGCGCTTTGCTTAATTTATTACCGCGGACGATCAACAGCAGGTCGTCATGCAGAAGTCCGGTGAGTGTGAGAAGTTGTTCATTGATCGCCGCATTCGGTCCGTTTTCTGGTAACAACAGCAATAGCGTTTGTCGACTGGCAAACAGACTCATAGCCTGGCATAACGAAAAGATCGCATTCCAGTCAGTGTTGGGATCAATGGAAAAAGTGTGGTGTTCTTCGAATCCTTGTGCCGCAGCTACCTGACGAACAGCGTCCTGGCTTTCCTGCAATAACAGAGGATCGTTACCAAGTAAAAGATACGCCGCGCGCAGCCCTTCATTGAGCTGCGCGCGGAGTTGTTCCGGGTACAACCGAATCATCAGTTACCCAGCGTGGTGGAGACGCGTGCAGGCGTTGCCGGAGTATCCGTTGTGGTCGACGTCTGTTCTTCGTCGGAACGAATATCCGCAGCACGGATGCTTGGCAGCTTACGAATCAGCTGTTCGGCAGCACGGTCGTACATCTCTTTTACGATCATGTCTTGTTCGTTATCTTTCGCTAACGCCATTTGCGGGTTATCAAAGAACGAACGGAAGACTTTGGCACTAATCGGGTAGATATCACGGCCGGGGATCAACACGGTCGCATTCACCGTCATGATCATCTGATACTCTGCTGTTTGACCGTTACGGAATACCGATGCGGTATCTTTCGCGATGCTCACTTTACCCAAACGCAGGGATGGAACGTCCTTACGCGTGGTTTCTTTATCAAGCAACTCGACACCATTCAGACGTAACTGGTTACGCACCGCACGGCTTAATGGCCCGTTCGGATCGCCTGAGTCCAGGATCATGACCTTCATAGTGGAAGGAACCTGCGTGGTATCACGCAGATGCCAGCCACACCCGGCGGTGATTAACACCGCCAGAGATAACAACAATGTTGCCAGATATCGCACGCTTCCTCCCGCGCTTAGCCAACGACCAGATTGAGGAGTTTACCTGGTACGTAAATCACTTTACGCACAGTAACGCCATCAAGATATTTTGCTACCAGATGTTCCTGGCCAGCACGTTCGCGAACCTGTTCTTCCGTTGCGTCCACCGGAACGGTGATTTTGGCACGGACTTTACCGTTAACCTGCACCACGACCAGCGTGGAGTCTTCCACCATCGCTTTTTCGTCAGCAACCGGCCACGGCGCGTTGTCGATATCGCCTTCGCCTTTCAGTTCCTGCCACAGCGTGAAGCAGATGTGCGGGGTGAACGGGTTAAGCATACGGACAACGGCCAGCAGCGCTTCCTGCATCAGAGCGCGATCCTGCTCGCCATCGGTTGGTGCTTTCGCCAGTTTGTTCATCAGCTCCATAATCGCCGCAATTGCGGTGTTGAAGGTCTGACGACGGCCGATATCATCGGTCACTTTAGCGATCGTTTTATGCACATCGCGACGCAGCGCTTTCTGATCTTCAGTCAGCGCATCAACGTTCAGTGCCGCAACATCACCTTTTGCTGTGTGCTCGTAAACCAGTTTCCAGACACGTTTCAGGAAGCGGTTAGCCCCTTCCACACCGGATTCCTGCCATTCGAGAGTCATATCAGCCGGAGAAGCAAACATCATAAACAGACGAACGGTGTCCGCGCCGTAACGTTCAACCATCACCTGCGGGTCGATACCGTTGTTCTTCGACTTGGACATTTTGCTCATGCCGGTATAAACCAGTTCATGGCCTGCCGCATCTTTCGCTTTCACGATACGGCCTTTCTCGTCACGTTCAACGATAGCATCAACCGGGGAAACCCAGTTACGTTCGCCGTTTTCGCCAACATAGTAGAAGGCATCTGCCAGCACCATACCCTGACACAGCAACTGTTTCGCTGGTTCGTCAGAGTTCACCATGCCTGCATCACGCATCAGTTTGTGGAAGAAGCGGAAGTAGAGCAGGTGCATAATGGCGTGTTCGATACCACCAATGTAGATATCCACCGGCAGCCAGTAGTTAGCCGCTTCGGAATCCAGCATACCTTCTTTGTACTCTGGGCAAGTGTAGCGCGCATAGTACCAGGAGGACTCCATAAAGGTGTCGAAAGTGTCGGTTTCACGCAGCGCTGGCATACCGTTAACGGTAGTTTTTGCCCACTCCGGATCTGCTTTAATCGGGCTGGTAATGCCGTCCATCACCACATCTTCCGGCAGGATCACCGGCAGCTGGTCGTCCGGGGTCGGCATTACGGTACCGTCTTCCAGCGTCACCATCGGAATCGGCGCGCCCCAGTAACGCTGACGAGAAACACCCCAGTCGCGCAGGCGGTAGTTCACTTTACGCTCGCCAACGCCCATCGCAGTCAGTTTATCGGCGATGGCGTTGAAGGCCGCTTCATGGTCAAGACCGTTGAATTCGCCAGAGTTGAACAGCACGCCTTTTTCAGTCAGGGCTTGCTGAGAAAGATCTGGCTCAGAGCCGTCAGCAGCCAGGATAACTGGTTTGATGTTCAGGCCGTATTTAGAGGCAAACTCGTAGTCGCGCTGGTCGTGACCCGGAACCGCCATAACTGCGCCCGTGCCGTACTCCATCAATACGAAGTTTGCTGCCCAAACGGGAATTTCTTCGCCCGTTAATGGGTGAACAGCTTTAAAGCCAGTATCGACGCCTTTTTTCTCCATTGTCGCCATTTCAGCTTCGGCAACTTTGGTGTTACGGCATTCGTCAATAAAGGCCGCCAGTTCAGGATTATTTTCCGCCGCTTTCTGCGCCAGCGGATGACCCGCAGCTACCGCCAGGTAGGTACAACCCATAAAGGTGTCCGGGCGGGTAGTGTAAACGGTCAGCGTGTTGTCATAGTCGTTAACGTTGAAGGTGATCTCCACGCCTTCGGAACGACCGATCCAGTTACGCTGCATGGTTTTAACGGTGTCTGGCCAGTGATCCAGTTTATCCAGATCGTTGAGCAGCTCGTCAGCGTAAGCAGTGATTTTGATAAACCACTGCGGGATCTCTTTACGTTCAACTTTGGTATCGCAGCGCCAGCAGCAGCCGTCGATAACTTGTTCGTTCGCCAGTACGGTCTGGTCGTTCGGGCACCAGTTGACCGCAGAAGTCTTCTTATATACCAGGCCTTTTTTATACAGCTCGGTGAAGAATTTCTGTTCCCAACGGTAGTATTCCGGCGTACAGGTTGCCAGCTCGCGGCTCCAGTCATAACCAAAGCCCAGCATTTTGAGCTGGTTTTTCATATACGCGATGTTGTCGTACGTCCACGGTGCCGGAGCGGTGTTGTTTTTCACCGCCGCGCCTTCCGCAGGCAGACCAAACGCGTCCCAGCCGATCGGCTGCAGGACGTTTTTGCCCAGCATACGCTGGTAGCGGGCGATCACGTCACCGATGGTGTAGTTACGTACGTGGCCCATGTGTAGTCGACCAGAAGGATAGGGAAGCATAGACAGGCAGTAATACTTCTCTTTGCTCTCGTCTTCGGTTACTTCAAATGTGCGCTTCTCATCCCAATGAAGCTGTACTTTGGATTCTATCTCTTCCGGGCGGTATTGCTCTTGCATGGCAGCCAGTGGTCCTGTTTTCAATACGGCTACAAATGTAGCGTTGAGGTGGTTTTTCAGATCCGCATAGCATAGCCCAAACGTCCGCGTCAAAACAGCCTTTCGCGCACTCGACGTTGAAATGATGCCCGGATTATTCATACATTAATTTACAGAGTTTGTGGGCGTATTAGCAAAGCAAGGAACAAAGAACGTCTATTATTATAGTCAGTTAACGACCCGGGAGATGAAACGATGAACAAGGTTGCTCAATATTACCGTGAACTGGTCGCGTCACTGAGCGAACGCCTGCGCAATGGCGAACGTGATATCGACGCACTGGTGGAACAGGCGCGCGAGCGCGTAATAAAAACAGGGGAGTTAACGCGAACCGAGGTCGATGAGCTGACGCGAGCTGTAAGACGTGACCTGGAAGAGTTCGCCATGAGCTATGAAGAGAGCCTGAAAGAAGAATCTGACAGCGTCTTTATGCGGGTGATTAAAGAAAGCTTGTGGCAGGAGCTGGCAGACATCACCGATAAAACGCAGCTTGAATGGCGCGAAGTTTTCCAGGACCTCAATCATCATGGGGTTTATCACAGCGGAGAAGTGGTCGGGCTGGGAAATCTGGTCTGCGAGAAATGTCACTTCCATCTCCCGATCTACACACCGGAAGTGCTGACGCTATGCCCGAAATGTGGTCATGACCAGTTCCAGAGACGCCCGTTTGAGCCGTAATAGTCTGATTTCGCACAGCAATAAAGAGAATATGGGCCGAATGAAATTCCCCGGCCCTTGTTTTTATCTCTACAGTAAATCTTCAATCTCACGAATTTCTTGACTGACATCTCTGGTTCCGGATGACTGAACTTTACGATACAGGTCGAGAGCCTGTCGGAGATCGACAGGTCTTCCTTCTCCGTAGTGATACATAATGGCCAGGTTATACCAAGCAGTGGCGTCATTGCATTCAGCGGCTTTCGTAAACCATTCAAAGGCAGCCTGATAATCTTTCTCAACGCCTTGTCCGTGTTTATACATATAACCGATGTTGACGTAAGCGCCGACGCTCCCCTGAGCGGCAGCCTTCAGATACCAGTACATCGCTTGCTTATAGTCCTGGTCCACCCCTTCGCCAGCGTTATAATCCCATGCAATTTGAAACTGAGCATGCCGATTACCCTGCTGTGCGCTTTTCAAATACCAGAATGCGGCGAGTGTCTCGTTTTGAGCAACGCCTTTTCCGTCTTCATAAAGATCGGCCAGATTGTTTTGCGCGTCACTATGGCCTTGTAATGCAGCTTGTTTGTACCAGAAAAATGCCAGCGCATAGTCTTTTGCGACTCCGTTGCCATTTCTGTACATCCACCCAAGATTATTTTGCGCATAAGACATTCCGCTCTCCGCGGCTATCTGATACCAGACAACCGCTTCTTTATAATTGGGGTCTTCTCCACGATCCAGTATCCAGCCAAGGGCGTTGGAAGCGAAAGTATGGCCTTGTAGGGCAGCTTTTTTCAGCCAAAAGATGGCATGCTCATTATCTTTATGACGGCTTTTATCCTCAGTATACTTTTGTCCTAAGGAATATTGTGCTTCACAATGACCTTGCTCGGCGGCCAGCTTCAGCCAGTAAAAGGCTTTTTCGTCGTCCGGAGAATCAATTGCGCTATCGCGATTATAATAAAACCCAACAATATATTGAGCCTCGCAATCGCCTTTTTCAGCACGTTCGATAATCTCATCTATTGATAAATTATCGCAGCAACTTGACGTGAAAATCATTATCATTTCCTTATGGTTGCAGATAAAACATATTATATTTTTATGTGTTCCATTTTTGCGTAAGCCTTATTTTATGCGTATTATGTCGCGTCAGAAAAGTATAAATAAACGAGCCTCGCAATGCGGCTAATATTCATTTAATGAATATTTAAGGATAAATTATATGGACATGGAGTCGCAAAAAATATTGTTTGCACTTTCCACTCCGATGGAAATACGCAATGAATGCTGTTTACCTTCGCATTCATCACCCAAAATGTATTTAGGTACATGCTTTTTTGACCTTTCTTCCTCATGGGGAATTGATGACCGTGATGACCTGCTGCGCACAATTCACCGAATGATCGAGAACGGTCATGCCGCTCGGTTGGCAGGGTTTTATCACCGCTGGTTTCGTTATTCTCCATGTGAATGGCGTAACTATCTTGCTGAACTAAATGAGCAAGGTCAGGCTTATGCGCAATTTGTCGCCAGCACCGCCGAATGCTGTGGTGAGGGAGGAATTAAAGCCTGGGATTATGTCCGGATGGGTTTTTTAAGCCGAATGGGCGTACTTAATAACTGGTTGAGCGAAGAAGAAAGTCTATGGATCCAGTCGCGCATTCATCTACGGGCTCTACGTTATTATCGTAACTGGCGGCAATACTTTGCCGGTTATACCTTTGGTCGGCAATATTGGCATTCTCCCGAAGATGATAATCTGCAGTTATTACGTGAATTCTTAGCGCGTAAAGAATACGACGATTCCGGCAATGATATGTTTTATCAATTATTTGCCAGTGATAATGCGTATTACCCTACCTTGTCCTGGCAACCATTGGCTTACTATTCTGCATGCCCGGAAACGCTTAAGGATATGAGCGACCTATGAAAAATTGCTGGAAGATCCTCGAAATAGAGGAAACGACTGACGTCGATATTATCCGCCGCGCTTATCTGGCGCTGTTACCGTCCTTTCATCCAGAAACCGATCCGCAGGGTTTTAAACAACTTCGTCAGGCGTATGAGGAGGCGCTCCGGATTGCGCAGTCGCCTGCTAAATCTGTTTGGCAACCAGAAGAATATGAGGTAGCAGAACATGAAATTCTGCTCGCCTTTCGCGCGTTACTTGCCTCTGATAGCGAACGTTTTCTGCCCTCCGCCTGGCAGCGATTCATTCAGCAATTAAATTATTGCTCGATGGAAGATATTGATGAATTACGCTGGTCGCTGTGCACAATCGCCATGAACACTGCCCATTTATCCTTCGAGTGCGTGGTGTTATTAGCAGAAAGATTGCGGTGGTTGCAGGAGGAAAACGTCGGGGAAATAGACGAAGAAGAACTGGAATCCTTTTTATATGCCATTGCGAAGGGGAATGTTTTTAACTTCCAGACCATTCTGCATCTGCCCGTTGCCGTGCAAAATGACACCATCGATTTTTACCAAATGTTCGCTCGGATTTGGTCATCGCATCCAGAATGGCTGACATTGTATTTAGCGCAACATCGCGCAGTGATCATCCCCGATGATGCAAAACTGCACAGAAATTTACTCCGCTGGTATAGCGCAGGTCGCCTGGATATCCCCGAACTTCTGGATTACGCCCGGTCGTGGCGGGAAGCTGAACCTGATAATGAAGATGCGCGTTATTATGAATACGCGCAACGCGTCTATTGTGGAGAAGGCGAAAGCTTGCTGGCAGAACTTTGTGACTACTGGCGCGAGTATCCCTCCACCCAGGCGGATGCTTTAATGTTGCAATGGTGCCGTCAGCATCGGGTCGATTATTACCCATTAGTGGTGATGATGATTGAAGCGCGTGAGCTGGTTAACGATAAGGGAAAACCGCTACTTTATGTCCCCGGCGACAGCGCCCGTACGCGTTTTCATTTATACGAAATACTCAGCGATGAAAAACTCTCTGCGCTGGGACGTTCACTGGTCGAGATGGTTTTGCACAAAGGACGTAAGCCGCGGATCTCACTCACGCGTGATACAGAACATCCCTTATGGCCATTATATTTAGTTGCCAAACAATTAGTGCAGGCTAGCCAACCGACAGAAGAATCATTAATGCCGATTGTGAGCCGCCTTGATGCGGAAGATCGTTGTCCACTGGAAGCATTAATTATTCGTCGATTATTAATTCAGGCGGCGAATTTTACCGAGAAGCAAACTGTTGAACCGGAGCCGCAACCGCAGCCAATGCCCGTTGACGATGGTGGGCCAGGCTGTCTGGGCATCATTAAAATTATTTTCTATATTTTTATCTTTGCTGGTTTGATAGGGAAAATACTCCATCTGTTCGGGTGACAGTCGACGTTAATGTGCGGGAAGCCCGGCAAGTAATCTTTCCGCATTTTTGTAATGTTGTTTGGCGGCCAGTTTTAACCATTTTTGAGATTCATAATGGTTAACATTAATACCTGAGCCATTTCTGTAGATCAAACCTAAAGTATATTGAGCATGAGCATACCCTTGTTCAGCTGCTTCCTTATACCAGAGAATTGCTTTACGGGTGTCGGGTTTGACCCCCAGACCTTTGAGGTAGATCCACCCCAGTTTACTTTGCGCGCGTGGATTTTCCTGTTCCGCTGATTGCTCATACCAGTATCTCGCCTGTGTATAATCCAGTGGTTTACCGTCGCTACCATGAAGATAAAATTCTCCAAGGCGATATTGCGACGTTGAGTGACCATGAATCGCGGAAAGCTCCGTGGCTGCCGTGGTGAATGGAAGACTGCCCGGTGATCTTAAATAATCAAAGGCATAATTCACCATGGCTTTATCACGCAACGTCGTTTTCTTGGGTTGGCTAATACAGGTAATTGCTGCAACTATAAAAATTGCGAATATATACA
>NZ_SJWV01000769.1:0-255 GCF_004352695.1 Escherichia sp. KCJ4928 | reverse complement strand
ACGGAGATCAGACTTATGCTCGTCTCGGCTTTAAAGGCGAAACGCAGATTAATGATCAACTGACCGGATTTGGTCAGTGGGAATACCAGTTCTCTGGTAACAAAACGGAATCTGAAGGTTCCGCGGGAAATAAAACCCGTCTGGCATTTGCAGGTCTGAGATTTGCTGATGTTGGTAGCATTGATTACGGACGTAACTACGGTATTGCTTACGATGTCGGATCATATACTGACGTACTGCCAGAGTTTGGTGGTG